>JAKIYU010000297.1 GCA_022708385.1 Bacteroidota bacterium
GAAAAGGCGGCTACAAAACATAGCAGTAATAGCTGAATAATTTTTACTGTATAGGGATGTATGCCAATGAGTTTATAAACAAAACCCAAAAATACGGAATAGGCCGGTGTGCGGTAGGTATCAACAATGTAATAGGGCGATATTTTCAGGTTGTGCAGCGATTCGCTGTCTGTTTCCTGCGGGTCAAAACAGTAAGTGCCGAAAGGCTCAAGCAGCGACAAGCGTTGTATGCCATGGCCTTTGGCAAAGTTGACACCCATTACCTGGTATTCCCAACTGTCGCCGCTCAGAGGCACAAAGTCGCTGTATGAATTTAAAGCCATGAACACGGCGAAGTAAATAACCATCAGCAGTGTAGAAAATAGAGCCACCAGGCGTGTAGTCAGTTGGTTAAGAATTTTTTTGCATGGCTTGTTATAGCGCAACCAAAGCAAGTCTGCAAGCACAACAGGAAAAAGCAGTAAAAACCAGGCAAGGACGGCTGCCGGAGCAAAACCCGTATGCGCCACAGCAGACTGAATTTTAGCCACCATGTGCAATTTATGTAGTGTTGTGGGTATCTCATAAATAAGGACATCGCCTTCTGTATGCTTTGCCCAATGTGATGTTATTTCATCAAAAGAGATAATGTGCCGGCTGCTGCCCAGTTTAATCAATAGGCTGTCTTCATTTGTGAGTTGGTGTGCAAATGATGTATCTACCTTAATGCGTATTTGCCTGTAATAGCCCGATAGGTTGAGCATGTCTCCTGAGGCAGGGTAGAAAGGCTGCACCTTGTTGAGAGGCGTAAGCGCTTCACACTTTAGGGGTTTGGTCAGTTGTTTATGTGTCAACAGTTTAATGTGGAAATCTCCGGCAAAGTGAATGCCCGACAGGTACAGGCCTGTAGATACGGTTAAAATTATCAGAACCACCACCAAAACAATAGGTATATGTTTTAAGCGGCTATGCTTCATGAGGTGCTATTTTTAAGCAAATATAATTATAAAATCAATTAGCATTATTTTTAAACGGTCTTCTGCATATCAAATCTTTAAGCTAAATTTGCTAAAAAAAAAGTCCTATGTCTTCACAAAAATCATTCCACTTCAGGTTGCGTCTGAAAATTATCTTCAGACGCTTGTTTAATTTTTTTATTCAGGGTTTGCTTTACGTAGGTCCAATTACGGTGGTGCTTTACATTATCTTCAAGTTGTTTTTATTTATTGACGGGATTATTCCTTTTGAAATACCCGGATTGGGTTTTGTTGTTATTCTTTTCAGTATCACTTTTATAGGATTTATCGGAAAAACAATTATTACAAGGCCCACTATAGGTTATTTCGCAAAACTTATCGAACGAATACCCCTTATAAAAACAGTGTATGAATCTGTTAAAGATTTGCTTTCAGCTTTTGTTGGCAATAAGAAGAAATTTAATGTGCCAGTACTCGTAAATTTAAGCACGGGTACAGAGACGTACAAACTGGGCTTTCTGACCAGGGACAATCTTTCGGAACTCGGTATTGAAAGGAAAATGGTGGCCGTTTACCTGCCATACTCCTATACTTTCTCGGGTAATATGTTTATTGTACCGGCCAAAAATGTTACAGTGCTGAACCTATCTTCTGCCGAAGTAATGAAATTTATAGTATCCGCAGGGGTTATTGATATTGATGAGGTGCGGCCGTCCGAAAAACATAACGGAACTGAAAGTGAAACGCCTTTAGTTGCACCAAAATGATTATTTTTGCATTCCTATGAGAGCCGGCTAACTGCTCAAATTTATAATGACTACAAGTATAGAAGGAAATACATGAAGAAATCCCCGCTCATTCTGATAACAAACGACGATGGCTATCAGGCGCCCGGTCTCAGGGCTTTAATTGAAATGGCAAAGCCGCACGGACGTGTGGTGGTGGTAGCCCCCGAAAAGGCACACTCCGGTATGGGGCATGCCGTTACTCTTGAGAATCCTGTCAGATTAAGAAAAATTGAAGAATCGGAGGGTTATGCCGAATATGTGTGTTCGGGAACACCTGTCGATTGTGTCAAGATAGCTATTAACAACCTGCTTTCCGAAAAACCTGCTTTGATTATTTCGGGCATCAATCATGGCGCCAATTCATCGGTCAACATCATTTACTCCGGTACTATGGCGGCAGCTGTCGAAGGGGCTTTGGCAGGTATCAATGCCATAGGGTTTTCCCTTCTCGACTTTTCATACAAAGCCGACTTTGAACCATCAAAACCATATATAGAAAAAATTATTCGCAGAATCTTAAACAGGAGCGATATGGACAGTTTCTGTCTTAACGTCAATATACCTGCTATTCCCGCGCACGAGATAAAAGGTATTAAAGTATGCCGGCAGTCGAAAGGCCATTGGATTGAAGAATTTAACGAAAGGGAAGACCCTCATAACCGGAAGTATTACTG
>JAKIYU010000057.1 GCA_022708385.1 Bacteroidota bacterium
TGCGGTAATTACCGAATCAACTTTATAGGCGGGCGTGTCAAAAGCTGCAATTTTAAACAGCACCGCATCACTGCGTAAAACATAGAGGTCGTTGCCGACACGTGCAATATCTTCAAAATCACCTTTTCCGCTGAACACCAAGCTTCTTGTAATTCTTTTTTCCTTCAAATTAACAAAGAATACTGTTCCCAGTTCATCCTGCACACAGGCCACAAGCGTATCGTCAATTAGGCTTAAGCCCGATATTTCGTGTAATACTGGAGGCAACGTTATTTTTGCATCAGGTATTTTCAGGTTATAGGGTATTTGTGGGTTGGTCATGGTATTTAATGAACAGGTAAATAATAAAAAAAGACCTGCAGGTATTATGGTTATAATCAATAAAATAACTTTACTCTTCATAGTTGCAAAGGCATTTTATTTTCCATAATCGGTGTAAAATTCAATAATTTTAAGTTTGAGCATGCAATTGAATTTGGCCTCAAGCAAGTCTTCGCTGGCTTTAATATACCGTTGAGCTATTTCGGTAAATTCGAACAGGCCCATGTTGCCCACATCAAACAGGCGGACAGCGAAGTCGTATTCCTGCTGTGCCGCTTCATTCAACCGGATGTTAGTTTGGTAAAGTTTCAAGGCGTTATTATAGTCCATAACTGCCTGAAAAACATTATTTTCGAGTTCAAGCAAGAGGCTTTTGGCGTCGTTCTTAGCGGCTTCAATATCGAGGGCAGCTATTTCTTCGGCCTGTTTCAGGCTGTAGTTTCTAAAAATGGGAATGTTGAGGCTCAGCCCGATATATTGATTTTGGTTGTTACCAAGTTGTGTGTTAAAAGGTTCATTGATTTTATTTGTGGATGTTTTGGTGCCTAACTGACCTTCAACCAAGAGTTTGGGATAACGGGCCGACCTGGCTATACGAAACGCATATTCGGCGTTAATAATCTGCGACTGACCGGCTTTAATGTCGGGGAAATTCTTTCTGGCCTGTTCTATCACGGTGTTATAATCAAACATACGGGTCTCGGATACACGGGCATCACTGAAATTCATTTTTACAGAATCCTGCCAGTTTATCCCTGCCAGCTTGAACAATATAGCTTTGTTTTTCCGCATGGTATTTTCGTTGGCAATGATGGCGGCTTCCGCTCTGGCTATAAGATAATCGACATTATAGATATTTCTTTTATGCATCACTTCATTCTGAATACTTCCGTCGATGAATTTTTTTCTTTTCTGAAAATTTTCCAGGTTTTTCTTCTGTAGTTCTGCATTTTCGCTTGCATACCAAGCCTGAAAATAGTAATAGGTTAGTTCGAGTGTAATTTCGTTAAACCTTTTATTGAAAATGTAAGAGGCTGTGTTCATCTGCTCATTTGCAAGGGCTTTCTGGTAACGATTGTAAAAACCTCTGAAAAGGTTAAAAGTGGAATTAATTTGAAAACTGTTTATAAAAGTATTACCAAAGAAAAGCTCATTGGTAATGGGGTCAATGAGCAGGCCATAGTTATTGCCCGATTTGAGCTGCGCTTCGAGGTTAGGATAGTAATTATTCACAGCCGCCTTGAGGTTTATTTCGGCACGGTTTGTTTCGAGTTTCAGCGACAAGAGTTCAGGATTGTTCTCACGGGCCATTTCGATAAATCTTTTCAGGTTCCAGCTTTCCTGTGCTTCTATCATTAGTGTAAAGCCCAAAAACAGGCAGGCCAATACCCAAACCCTGCTCCTGTGTGTTAAAACTGAAATCATTTTTTTATTTATATTCATTTTTTAAGGATAGTGTCTTTTTTTAAGGTTGAGGTTAAGGGGAGTTCGGAGTTTGAAGTTTGAAGTTCGAAGTTTGAAGTTTGAAGTTCGATTTTAGAAAGTGCGACGTCCAAATGGTCAACTCCGCACTCCAAACTCCACACTCCAAACTTTCTCCTAGTCTTCATCAAAGAACAAATTCACCTGCTTCACCCCATCAATTTTCTTTAGCTCTCCTACCATATCTTTTCCTTTATCCTCATTTTTAAGGTTGACGTAGAACGACATTTCCAGTATCTCATTTTCGGCCTCTCCCAATGATTTTGTATTCACCAATTTATACCTGCGACAGAAATTTCTAAGAATTTTATCATATGGATTACCTTGTATCAGTGCATTTTGTATGACGATCTGCAAAAGAAACTCTCTGCGTTTGGGTACGGCAAAATTCAGCTTGACAATAAGAATGTAAATAAAACCGATAAAAAGGGTGGCAAAAATAGCCACAGAAAATAGTTTTACACCACAAGCCAAGCCGATAGCAAGCGCAAAGAATATGAACATGATATCGGCGGCATCCTTTACGGCAGTTCTGAAACGAATGATAGACATGGCCCCTACCATACCGAATGCACGTGCCAGGTTATTGCCGATAACCATTATCACTACAGATGTTATCATGGTAAGCATTACGAGCGATACAGTAAAGGATGAGGAATAGCTCAGCCCCCTGTAGGTATAGCGGTAAATCATCGAAATACACATACCGCACAGCATAGCCACTAAAATATTGGCTATCACATCTTTTGTCGTGATACTGAAAACGAAAATATTTTGAAATTCTTCAAACATAATATGTGTCTATAAAATTATCAATAAAGTTGAATGTTTCGTAGTTTATTATCGTATCCGATGGTATATTTCGACAGGGCTTCGTGCTTCAATTTAAATTCATCTACAAGAGTTCTTGCCCAGTGGGGCATCTCGTCCTTATAGTACTTAATTTCAAGAATAAAATGACTGCTGAACAGGTATTTCAGGTTATCGTTGCTGTAAAGCTCCTTCATACAGGGATAAAGCCGGCTTCTAATATTTTTATCGAAAGTAATCCTTGTACCCGAATCAAATTTTCCCATATAGGCTTCCCTTTCATAAACAATAAGCACAGTGGGTTTAAACTGGTACTTGTAAATATGGTAAAAAAAACGGCGCGCATCGTCGAGGGCTTTGTTGTAGTTTTTATCCTTAATCACATATTTTTCGACATTACCTGTGGCGAGGACATCCTCTACATTATCGAACAGCATAAAAGCTCTGTGCTTGCGGATGCGGTTTTCGATTTTGCGCTTAATTTCAAAGACAACCTTACAACCGGGGTAATAGTTATCGTAACCTCTAATCCTGAATTTGCGGCGGAACATGATGCCATCGCCCTTCTCATAATAACTGATTAATGTGGGGCTGTCGAAATAGATACTCCGGACTGTATATTCATTAATACCTCTTTCGTTTTCAGAGGTAAAATTGTCGGGGGTTACAAAAGGCAAAAGGCGCTTGCGTAAAGCATCCATCATATCATTGGGAACCAGATATTTCCTTTCGTAACGCAGCAGCATAAAAACTATAATTAATTTTCAGTAACCATGTTGAACAACCTCAGAAAATACTCACTGAGCTTGATATCCCCACATTCCACTTCACCATCCAGAAACATATTGAAATAAACCCCCTCTGTATTTTCTTTAATTTCAGCTGTTATAAAAACCACCTGCCTTCTTTTAAGTATCTGAACTATATTGTCAATCTCGATAATTTCTCCAACGAGAGGCATGCCATTATCATTGGTTCCGAAATCTACCCTGCCCCCCTCCTTAAAATATTTGCTTTCGAAAAACTCTACCGGTAGCACAACCAACAAACTGCTGATATCCACTATCTTAAGAATTTCTTCCACAGCTAATACATTGCCGTTCATATCGCGGTTGGACTTCTTTTGTTTTACAAGAATGCCATCGAACGGAGCCTTTATGGTATTTGACATTATTTTAGCATCAAGCTGTTTACGCTGAAATTCATAGGATTCAATCATACTTTTACTCAAATTTATCTGCTCCTCTTTAGCTCCTGAAGCAGCCGATTGCACATTCGACTCAGCAATTTTATAGGCGTGTTCTTTGAGTTTTAATTCATTATATGCTATGTCATAATCATTTCTGGCTATCAGACTGTCCTTAAAAAGCCTCTCCACGCGGTCGAAAATTTTCTTTTGAGAGTTCCAAGCCTCGAGCGCTAATGCAGAAAGTTCCTTATAATATTGCACAATTTCAGGTTTCTCACCTGAAGTATAAATTTCGAGCAGTTTCTTTTCCGCTTCCAGTTTTCTTTCAATTTCAAGGAGCCTGAAATAATCTTCATTGGAATAAATAAGGCCAATGGTGTCTCCCTCGCTGATGGACTTTTTATTAAAAATATTCCTGTTTATCCTGAATTCTGTAGCATCGCCCCTGAAAAATTCACAAACTGTATACTCGCTGATACTGTTATCCCTGTTATTTCTCAGTATCTGAATCAGGTTGCCATCGGTAGTTTTATTGAGTGTCCATTCTTTTACAGGATAAACCACACCTCTAGTATTAATGGTGTAAGGCACTTTAATAACAAATAAAAGTACAACAGCAAGCAGAAGAAAAACAATAATTATGATATTTACCAGCTTTCTGTTTAATTGCATAACAAAAAATTAACATTACTATTCGGGCAAAATTATCTTATTCATAACCTTGAGCTATAAATATCGGCAAATTTTAATATTTCTAAGGTTATCTGCCATTATACGAAATAAAAAACAAAAGGGTTATCAGCTCTGAATTTCAATTTCACCTTTAAAAACGAAAGTGGCAGGCCCTTCGAGGAAAATATCAGTAAACGTACCCTGATGACAGGAAAAACTAACTTTCAGGTCGCCGCCTAAGGTTTTAACCTGCATTTCTTTAATACCAATTAGCTGGTTTTTTACAACTGTAGATAACACTGAAGCCACAACGCCGGTGCCACAAGATAATGTTTCATTTTCTACACCCCGCTCATAAGTTCTCACAAAAATTGATGTACCGGTCAGTTGTACGAAATCAACATTTACGCCTTTTTCGCTATACAGTTCTCCATATCTTATTTTTTTACCTTCCCCAACGACATCAACAGCCATGACATCATCTACAAACACCACATGATGTGGAGAACCCGTATTCATAAACACAAAGTCGTCAGTAACATGGTATTTTACCACATCATTAAGTTTCAGTTTTACAAAAATGGTATTGTTCTTTTTCTTAATAATCGAAGCTTTGTATTGGGCTTCGTTTGCAATAAACAACGCATTTCCATGAACCATGTTCAGATGATTGGCAGCAGCTACTGCACATCGTCCACCATTACCGCACATGGTGCCCATAAGGCCATCGCTGTTATAGTATGTCATTTCAAAATGGCAACCCGCCCTGGTATTGATAAGTATCAATCCGTCAGCGCCTATACCCAGGTGCCTGTCGCAAAGCCTGCTTATCAATTGTCTGTTGTCGAAATATTTTTGAATGAAGTGAGGTCTGTTATCTATGACAATGAAGTCATTGCCGGTGCCATGCATTTTAAAAAAAGGTACAATCATTTCCCCTTTAATTGGTTGATTATTTGTTGACTTGCTACAGGCACTAGGTTCCTGAAGTCATTTGAATTTTCAAGAGCGTAGTAATTATCCGAAAAACACAGGTACAGGTCATTGTTAAGCAGCTTCAGTTGTACCATATCAGCTTGCTTTATGCCGTACAACACCAAAAGGTTTTTATTTTTTTTATACCCCTTATAATTCAAAGGTGATTCCCAAAACTCGACAACAAATTTTTTCTTATCATCCGAAGGTGCCTTTCCTCCTATAAGTAGGGAATCAATATTTGTACTGGCTTTGTTTTGTGCTTCCTTATTAACCAATTCAGCTTCAATTTGCTTTTTAAACAGCAGCTTGTCCCTGGCAATTTCTTCTCCGGAATTTTTATTACTTAGACTTATATACTTTTCGGAGTATTCGTCGTACCAAAACGCTTCGTCGGCATAAAAAGCGTCATCGGTTGAGACATTTGTATTAAGTGAATCAGAATCAATATGACTGCCTGCCAATGTATCTGCTTCAGTATGAATGATTTTTTTCTTTTTATTGTTTTTTTTCTGAATTACTATGTTTTTGGTGGGTTCGCTATACTCTTCCGACTTAAAAAAACTCACTATGTATTCTTTGGTTTTGTCGAAAGCACGCTGCGAAAAGCTCAAGCTCTGACGCCAGAACAAAATACTTATGCCAAGGGCAAACCCAATTAAAAGTCCCATCAAAATAAATACAACCCTTTCTCTGCTCTTTTTCATTTTATTTCGGGATATGCTGACAAAATGACATATATTTTTTATGATGCAAAATTAAGTATTTAAACAATATAAAAGCGCAATAATTCTAACATTTTTCCAACAAAACAAAAACACAAAATCTGTTAAACAAGGGCAATTTTTCCTGACTTGTACCTCTTTAAAACGTTCAATAATTTTCTTGCACAATATCAATATATTAAAATAAAATCAATCGGTTTTTACTGCACTAATGCAAGAAGGCTAATACAAATTATTTGAGTTTTTTTTATTTTTACTTTTTGTCTGCCACACAAAAAGTAACAAAAAGGTCACCGTGAAGAAAAATTTGCTGTATGTTACGCTCCATTTTAAACCGCCGTATCCAAGCGTTCAGGGGCAAAACATTTCGCTTAATTAAAATATGGTGAAGCCCCTTCTCTCGTGGATACTTACGCGAGGCCCTCTCTTTTAAAATCTCGCTACATACAACGCAAATTTTCCTTAGCGGGGTCCTGCCACCCCACAGGGCAGGAAGGTTATTACGAACATTAGCTTACAGAGCTAAGAACCCTAACGGAATTTTGTGGGTAGGCTTGGCAAAACAGCGGGCCGGGGTCGGCGTGAATACCGGAATGCATTACAATGCGGCAAGGGCGTTTACGTTTCAATAAAAATTGAATACATTATGGCATGTGTGTTGGCGATTTTTATTGACTACGTTGCCTGCATTGTTTGCATTGCGGTAGAGCGGGCGGAAGCATTGTTTTGCCTTGCCTTTTGGCCACTTTTGGGCTAAGGCAAAAGTGGCGAAAAAAAATTAATTTGTTATCATTATCTCTCCCGCACTAAAAAGGACAAGTCGGGACACGAAATCTGTTAAACAAGGACAATTTTTCAGGCATTTTTTACTTTTTGGAGATTAACAATATTTAACAGCATTATACAAAATAGTTTGTTCCGGGCTTCGTTAATACGCTTCAAATGAAATTACACTTTTACAGAACAATTCTGTTTTGTGCATTGGCAAAAGAATTGACAAAGGCGGCTAAGAATTTAAAAAACATATAAATATGAAACAGTTCAAATTTTATCAGCTTTTTTTGGTGGCCCTGAT
Source organism: Bacteroidota bacterium (assembly GCA_022708385.1). Taxonomy (GTDB): domain Bacteria; phylum Bacteroidota; class Bacteroidia; order Bacteroidales; family PXBB01; genus JAKIYU01. The sequence continues at coordinate 7,250 of JAKIYU010000057.1, forward strand.
GGGCGGCATTGTCTCCGTGCTTGGTATGAAAACCTACGACTATTTTGCCGAAAAGAAAAACCCAACTCATAAAGGCACAAGTATAAATGTAGGGATGCCTGTGCAATACACTAATTACCTGCCCAATTTATCAGGCAGTAACCTCGATTTTACTTTTGCAGCAGAAATGACCGTACATGCTGTAGTGAACATACGCACTGAATATCAGCAAAAAAGCAGTGTTTACGACGATTTCTTTGGTGGTTTCGACCCTTTCAGGGACTTTTTCGGTGGGGATCTGTACAGGCGTCAGCAACAACCTATCATAGCTACCGGCTCAGGTGTAATAGTGTCTCCCGATGGCTATATAATAACCAACAATCATGTGGTTCAGGAGTCTGATTATATAGAGGTCACGCTCAACAACAAAGAATCATTTCCTGCAAAAATTATCGGCACAGATGCTTCCACCGATCTGGCACTTTTAAAAATAGAATCAAACGATCTGCCCTATGTTGTTTTTGGCAATTCCGACAGTGTGCGTGTGGGCGAATGGGTGCTTGCTGTAGGTAATCCCTTCAACCTCAATTCGACCGTTACAGCCGGTATTGTCAGCGCCAAAGCAAGAGATATCAATATCTTAGGCAAGGCCGATGCCATAGAAACCTTTATACAAACCGATGCGGCCGTAAACAGGGGTAACAGCGGAGGCGCCCTGGTCAATACCAAAGGAGAACTCATCGGCATCAATGCAGCCATTGCTTCAAATACAGGTTCATACACAGGTTACTCTTTTGCAATTCCTGTAAATATTGTAAAAAAAGTTTTTAAAGACCTGCTCGAGTACGGACAAGTACAAAGAGCGTATATGGGGGTAGAAGTTACTGATATGACGAGTAAACTGGCCGCTGAAAAAGGTATTGCCAAAGTACCAGGTGTGTACGTTTCTAATGTTATCGAAAACAGCGCTGCCAGTGATGCCGGTTTAAAAAAAGGCGATATCATAATCGAAATGGAAAGCAAAAGCCTTAGTTCAGCCTCTGAATTGCTCGAAATTGTTGCTGCTAAATCACCGGGTGAAACCATAAACATTATTTACTTGCGTGGTAGCAAACAAAATGAAATTGTTGTGAAATTGAAAAATAAATTCAATACCTATGAGATAGTAAAATCGGACAAAGAAAGCATTGTCAATATTCTGGGTGCTTCATTCGAAAACCTGACCAAAGAAGAAGCCAGCCGTCTGGGTATCAAGTACGGGGTAAAAGTGAAGAATATTGGCAGCGGCAAACTCAGAAGCTATGGCGTACGCGAAGGGTTTATCATCACCTCCATAGACAAAACGCCTGTATCAAACACCGACGAACTGTACAACATCATCAAAAACAAAAAAGGCGGCGTCCTGATTGAAGGGGTGTACCCTAACGGAGTGAGGGCGTATTATGGGTTTGGTTTGTAAGAAGTGCACTAAAGTTTGAAGTGCACTAAAGTGCCTAAAGTTAGCCATTCGGACGTGGGCTTATTAATATCGACTACCTGCGGTAGTAGAAATAGCAAATAGCAAATATCAAATTGCAAATTGCAAATAACGAATATCGAATAGCGAATAGCGATTTTTGATTTGGAGGGGGCCTGCGCAACCCCTTAATCCCCTTCTGAAGGGGAAGCCTGCACACCTTAAAACCAACATAGGGATGGTAAGCCCCTTTTAGGGGGTCTGGGGGTAGCGGGGGCAATAACGAAATTAATAAAAACAATACTTTACAAACTTTTGAGACAGCCTCTAAAGTGCCTAAAGTGTGAAGTTTGAAGTTTGAAGTCGCCATTCGGACGCGGGCTTATCAATATCGACTACCAGCGGTAGTTAAAAATGATGAAATGAATATTGAGTGCAGATATGAGAAGTTTGGAGTTTGAAGTACTTAAAGTTCGAAGTTCAGAATTCGGAGTTCGGTATTCTTCATATTAGCTAAGTCTCTCTCACTTCGCAGGGCATAGTTCATTGCGGGTTATAAATCCATGACACAACGCACCGAAATCCCAACCCTCTTGCTATAGCTGCTCCTGTAAACACTTTCGTTATTGCAGCAAAAAGTTTTTAAATCTGCCTGATATTGATAGCCAAATTTTTAGCATCTATAAATTGGGGTCTGTCGGTAAGACAGATTACAGCCCCATTACCGATTGTTTTTTTGAATTTTTCCAGTACAGAAAAATGTTTTACCCATTCCCTGCGCACTGTTGAGGACAATTTAACCTCAACGGGAAAAAACATATCATTATTTTCAATAATCATATCAATTTCTTTCCCCTCTTTATCCCTGTAATAAAATAAGGGAGCATGCAAGCCTCTGTTCCAATATGATTTGAGCACCTCAGTAACAACCATTGTTTCAAAAACAGCTCCACTCATAGCGCCGTTCATCAACGTTTCCGGAGAGTTCCACGCAGTGAGGAAAGCGCAAAGACCCGTGTCGAGGAAATAAAGCTTGGGTGTTTTAATTAAACGTGAGGTTAAATTGCTGTAATAGGGCTGCATAAGGTAAACCATAAAAGATGTTTCGAGAACCGACAACCAGTTTTTAGCGGTTTGTACGCTGACATCAGCATCTTGAGCAATATTTGAATAATTTAGTAATTGTCCGGTACGTGCCGCACAGATTTTTATAAATCTTGTAAATTTCGTCAGGTCGGCTACCTGCGTCAGTTCTCTTAAGTTGCGCAAAATATAGGTCTGTAAATAGGAATTAAAATAGACATCACGGTCGGCATCCTTCTGTAAATTAAGAAAAGGCATTCCCCCTTTAAAAATTTGCCCGAATGTGGCATTAATATCATTGTTAAAGGACTTGTTCAAATAAGCTTCCCCTGGCAAAAAGGGAGGCTCGTTTAATCCATTTCCGTACAATTCTCTCTGGCTAAACCCAAGCAATGTAAAGAGGGCCATACGACCTGCCAGGCTTTCGCTTGCATGTTTCATCATAGCAAAATGCTGAGAGCCTGTAAGCCAGTACATACCACTCTGTTTTGTGTTGTCAATTTCAATTTTCAGATAAGGCAACAACTCCGGCACATACTGTATTTCATCCAGTATCAGAGGGGGTTTGAATTGCTTAAGAAACAGCCGGGGGTCGTTTTTGGCTAACTCCCGCAACGATAAGTCGTCAAAACTAACGTATTGCCTTTTTTTACCTGCAATCTGCCTAAGCAATGTGGTTTTGCCTACCTGTCGCGGTCCACATACAAGTATGGAGGGAAACATAGAAGAGGCTTCTGAAATTTTTTTTCAATTTCTCTATGAAGGTAATTCATTGTAAAAAGTTCTTTTTATAAAGCCTATAGCCTCATAATATTTTCGGCTAATTTAAAAACAAATTTGAAATCAGCCGCTCTTTTTCTTTAAAATTTCTCAGTTTTTGTCATGGAATTTGCCAAATACGCAGCAAATTCACATGCCAAAACCATTTCTTTTCTACTTCTTACGCCACAGGTTTCGCTTCGCTTACCCGTGGCTACTTGGAAAAGCCCGGCAGGTATAACAGAAGAACGATAAGGAAGTTTCTTAAATATGACATGGAATATGTATTTGTACCATAATTGAGGTGTAAAAATAATAATTTGTTTGGCTAATTTAAAATTTGATTTTAAATCAGCTGCCCAATATTATAAAAAATTCTTAGTTTTTATCTCTTCCTCCCCAATCATCTATTATATCCTGAGACATTTTCTCAGGATACCAAATACGTACCATGATTTTAGGTTTTAATGAATCACTAAAATCTATCAACAAAAAGAGATAGCCAAAGTCAGAATAGTTGCTCGAGAAATAGTTCTGTTCGATTTGTATGCCGTAAACGGGAGTGCTGTTGTCGCGTTTCAGCACATCGTTGCGGTCGAACTGTATGTTGATGAATTCGTTGTTGCTGAAATTGTTTTTAAGGGACTCCATGTATTCTTTCTTCGACTTTTTAATATACTGAAAATCGGTGTCTTTGAGTTTGCCGTACTGGGCGTCGATATTTTCGGCCTTCACCAGCTTTTTGCCCACA
>JAKIYU010000058.1 GCA_022708385.1 Bacteroidota bacterium
CTTCCCGCCAAAAATACGGAGGGTCTGTGTTATGACAAAGCCAATAGCAGGTTGCTGCTGGGTTGCAAAAGCAAATCAGGCAAAGGAAAAAAAGCGAAGGATTACAGTACAGTGTGGGCCTTTAACCTGCATGATAATACACTTGGCGCTGTCCCCGTGTATAATTTCGACCTACAAGCCCTTACCCAATTTGCTCTAAGCCATGGCGTTCATATACCCGAAAACAAAAAAGGCGAAACCTCACTGAAAATAAAAATCTCGGCCCTGGCTATAAATCCTGTTGATAATAGATTATATGTGCTGTCAGCTGCTGAATATATTTTGTATGTGTTTGATATAAAGGGAAATATTTTACTCATTGAACCTCTGGATAACAATCTTTTCAAAAAAGCAGAAGGCCTTTCTTTTTACGACAACGGCGACATGCTCATTTCAAACGAGGGGATGTCGGGGACGCCTGATATTTTATTTTTTAAAAGACTTTCGGGAAAAAAGTAAAAAGAGCTTTTCTTTAAAATGTTAAAAAAAAACCGTTATTAACCGTTAGTAACGATTTTGTAATTGAATTTCAATGAGATATGCTAATCCGACAGCACGCTCTGATATATATTGTTTTGGAATTTTCTTTAAAGCCATTCCTTTTGCTGTTTTCAAAGTCAGTGGTATTGCAGGGATAGATTTATTGACAAAAGTACAAGCAGGTATAACCCTTACTAATGAAGAGCGGCAAGCATTCAGGCAGGTAGAAAAGCGTTTTGACAATATCTGTCTTAAAGCTTATAGGTGTGCTGTACGAGTTTTTGTGGATGCCGAAGAAAGCTGGATTCAGGATGTGATTGACCGTATGACACTGAATGCCATGAGGCAGTACAACAAATCGGCATGTATTATTTTCAACACGGTGCAGCTCTACCGTCACGATAGAATCAGCTATATGCATGATTTGATTGAAACAGCTAAAAATGAACAGTTCAAGGTAGGGCTTAAACTGGTGCGGGGGGGCATACATGGAAAAGGAAAGAAAAAGGGCTGCCGACAGGGGTTACCCTTCGCCCATATATCCTGATAAACCTGCTACCGATGCCTGTTTTGACGGGGCTGTGAGCCTGTGTCTCAATAACCTCGATGTGGTGTCCTTTTGCATGGCTTCACACAACGAAACGAGTAACCTGCTGCTGACCCGGCAGATGGAAGAGATGAATTTGCCCTTTGCCCATATAGGGGTTTCTACTGCCCAGCTCCTAGGTATGAGCGACAATATTTCGTTTGCCATGGCCCATGCCGGGTTCAACGTGGCTAAATATGTGCCTTACGGTAGGGTCAGAACCGTAATTCCCTACCTTTTGCGCAGAGCTGCTGCAAATACTTCGGTAGCAGGGCAGACGGGCAGGGAACTGGCAATGATAAAAACCGAAAGAGCAAGGCGAAAACACCTGAAATAAATAAAAAAGAGGCTGTCTCAAAACTCACTCTCGCTGAAAATCATCATTGCCCCTTCCGATAATTATCGGATACTAAAGGGTGTGCTGATTTTCAGCGACTTCCACCCTCTAGTGAGGGGCAAAGAAGGCGCTGAAAATCGCAAGAAGAAAGTTTTGGGGCAGCCTCTTCTGTAAAATTAATCTGTTTTACTCGGCTATTCTTTCAAGCCATTTTACCATACTAAACATGACTCCCATTGAAATCAGACACACAATAAGAAATAAGGACCAACATTGCCAGATTGGAATTTTGTTATACATCAATGGTCCAATCCACAGCAATAAATTGCCAACAGCAGTTGCACCAAGCCATAAGCCTTGACATAAGCCCTGAAGATTTTTAGGGGCAACTTTTGATACGAATGATAAACCAAGTGGTGAAATAAATAATTCGGCAACAGTGAGGAAAAAATACAAGACAATCAAAACCCATGGACCTGCTTTCATAGCATCTTTTGTCGATTCTGCCAAGCCTTTAAATTCTGAAGCTGAAGGATAATTTTGTATTGAAGAAAAAATAGCCAGAAATAAATAGGCAAGCCCGGCTATTCCCATGCCGATTGCTATCTTTTTGGGTGTCGAAATATTTTTGTTGCGTTTGCTGAGGGCGCCAAAAATCATCATTATAATCGGTGTCAGTACAATAACAAAAAATGGATTTACGGCCTGCCAAACTTCAGGGGGAATGACTGAAGTGTTAACAAAATCTCTGGCAAAAAGAGATAACGAGGCGCCATTCTGATGAAAAGAAAACCAGAAAAACACAACAATTCCCAGCACTGCAAACAATGCATACATTCTTTTCTTAATCTCATTAGCCATAACTGCTTTCTCTTCTGCTGTGTAATTAACATTAGATTTCTCTGATTTTTTCTCAGGATTGGGGAATGTTTTTTTGGTTAGAATAAAAATTATAAATGAAATGAACATGGCAACAACAGAAGCTATAAAGGAGTAATGAATTCCGGTATTGAAGACGTCCAGATACTGTGTGCTGAAAGCGGTTAAATCAGAAGTCGCTGAACCCCCAACTTTAACTACCAATTCTTTCATATTTTCAAGATTTTTGGCAGTCATATTCGCACCCTCTTTAAGGTATTGGTGACAGAGTGCAGGAAGATCGGCATTGTACACTAAACCATGAACCTTTAACCACCAGCTTCTTAATAAGGGAGCAACGAAAGGTGCTACCAATCCTCCAACGTTGATAAAAACGTAGAATATCTGGAAACCGGAATCTCTTTTGCTCTTAGCAATTTTAAGTGCTTCAGGACCTTTTTTCTCTGCTTCCCTTTCAAAGTTATCATACATCTGGCCTACAATAGCCTGTAAATTACCTTTAAATAAACCGTTGCCAAAAGCTATGAAAAACAAAGCTGTACATGTAAAGGGTAATAACCAGTTGATGTTCTCATTAGTTGACAAAATTGGAATCGACAACATGACATATCCCATGGCCATAATAATCAACCCCGTCATGATGGTACCCTTATAGTTTTTTCTCTTATCAGCAATAAAACCACCGGCCAAACTAAGCACATAAATCCCTGCATAAAAAATAGAATAGATCAGAGCTCCTGTTTCGTCACGTAATCCGAATTTTGATACTAAAAATAGTGTTAGAACAGCATTCATAATATAGTAGCCAAATCTTTCGCCCATATTACTCAAAGCTGCTGATAATAATCCTTTTGGATGATTCTTAAACATAATAGTTTGTTTTTTTAATTAATAAATTCAATATTTTCAGGGCAAAAATAATTAAAAATGTTAATTTTATGACATATTTATATATGACCCCGGAATAAAAAATATTTTTTTATTTGATGTTGAAATAATTCGGAAATAGTTATAAGTTTGTTTTGAATATAAAATTGAGCAAGATGCGTATAAAGATTTTCTTGATTATTTTTCTTATAGTATCAGCAGGTACACTGATGGCTGGACACGACATCGTACCCGGGGGCGGTAAGTCGGCGGCCATGTCGGGGGCTTCAGTTACCAACAGGGATTTATGGTCGGCTTTCAACAACCAGGCAGGTTTGGCCGATGTAAGGCATATAGCCGCTGGCCTGATATACGAAAACAAATTCCTCCTCAAAGAGCTGAGCACCAAGGCCGGAGCCTTTGCACTGCCCGTGAACAAAGGCACTTTTGCCCTAAGCTTTTACCAGTACGGCTTTAACCTCTACAACGAGAATAAGGTGGGGCTCGCCTATGCCATGCCTTTGAGCGAACGTTTCAGCGCAGCTGTGCAGCTCGACTACCTCCTGACACAACTGGCAGAAAACTATGGCAGAAAAGGACTTTTTACTTTTGAAGTCGGGTTGCTGGCCAAAATAAACCACAAATGGTATATGGGCGCCCAGATATACAATCCTGCACGGGTTAAATTGACAAGCGATGTGGAAGAAAGAATACCATCCTATATACGTTTCGGGACTAATTACATGTTCAACGAAAATGTTAACCTGGTGGTGGAAGCCGAAAAGGATTTGCAGAACAAACCTATGTTCAGAGCCGGTATCGATTATCAAATGGTAAAGAATGTGTATGTCAGGGCCGGGGCAGGCACAAACCCCTCTGTATTTTCGTTCGGTTTTGGGGTTAATATGAAGAATTTTAAAGTGGATTTCGGTACGTCGAAACACACTGTTCTGGGCTACTCACCTGCCTTGTCGCTGATGTATAGTTTTGAATAAATATAAAAGGTAAAAGTCGAAAGGTATAAAGGTGAAAGTTGAAGTAGAAAGGTAATTTGATGATGGGGTGATGGTGTGATGAGAATAATTTGCGTCCTTTGCGTGAAAAATTAAGAGGAAGAAGGGTATAAAGGTATAGGGGGGCTTTCATAGCGTACTTTGCATCCTTTGCGTGAAAAAAAACTGTGTTAAACTTTGATAAAGATAAAAGTAAAAAGATAAAAGTAGAAAGTCAAAAGATGAGAATAATTTGCGTCCTTTGCATGAAAAATTAAGAGGAAGAAGGGTATAAAGGTATAGGGGGGCTTTCATAGCGTACTTTGCGTCCTTTGCGTGAAAAAAAAAACTGTGTTAAACTTTGATAAAGATAAAAGTAAAAAGATAAAAGTAGAAAGTCAAAAGTACTCAAAATAAGAATATAAGGAATAAATTAAGGTATTGATAACCAAATGATTACAATAAAATAAAATGTTAAAGGCAGGAAGAATAATTGGTGTGGTTTCTTTTATTTTTATGTGGGGGCTGGCTTTTTCGCAGAAGCCGGTTAAACCTGTGAAAGAAGAAGAGAAATCAGATGTCATCGAGAAAATTATTGAAGATGTGGCCGAAGCCAAAGAGGAAGAGATTGATTATTCCTATCTACAGGAGGAGCTTGATGTATATCTGAAGAACAAGCTGAACCTCAACAGGGCCACAACCGATGACTTTAAACCTTTTTTCTTCTTAAGTGATTTACAAATATACAATCTGCTGGAGCATATCCGGGTGAACGGCAAACTCATGTCCCTTATGGAATTACAGACCATCGACGGATTTGATGAGGAGACCATAAACACCTTGCTGCCCTACGTTTATGTGTCGGGAGATGTGTTCAACAGGACTTTCCGTCTGGGCGACATGCTCAAAAATGGGAACAATCAGCTTTTTGTGCGTTACCAGCAGTATCTCGAAACCCCCGAAGGCTATACCTCTGCCGACTCCACCACGCTGGCTGACAATCCCAATGCGCGCTACCTCGGCAACCAGGGCCGCCTTTATACCCGCTACAGATATACCTATTACAATAACGTCAGCTTTGGTGTTACAGGAGAGAAGGATCAGGGAGAGGAATTTTTCAAAGGCACCCAGAAAAACGGCTATGACTTTTACTCAGCCCATTTTTACCTGAAGAATGCCGGCATCCTAAAAAGCCTCGCATTGGGCGATTACCATGTGCAGTTCGGACAGGGGCTGACCTTTTGGTCAGGTATAGGTTTCGGCAAGTCGGCTGACGCTGTGAGCGTTCGCAAAAATGCCACGGGCATACGTCCCTATACCTCTGTTGACGAAAACCTCTTCATGCGCGGTATAGCCGGCACCATAGCCCTCAAAGGCTTTGAGTTTTCGGCCTTTTTCTCCTATAAAAAACGCGACGGCAGCCTGACGCAGGCACTCGATACCCTCGACAACGAAGAAGACCAGATTTTTGTAACGTCAATGCTCGAAACCGGTTACCACCGCACCCCTTCGGAACTGGAAAAAAAACACAGCCTGGGCGAACTCATTTATGGCGGCAACCTGACCTACCGCCGCAGGGCATTCTCTGTAGGTGCAACTGCCGTACGCACCGAACTCTCGCACGAACTGAACAGGGACCTTTACCTGTACAACCAGTTTGACTTCAGCGGAAAAGAAAACCTGAATACAGGTATTGATTACAGCTATATCTTCCGCAATATCAGCTTTTTCGGGGAGGTGTCGCGTTCGCAGAACGGGGCGCTGGGCTACCTCAACGGGGCCGTGTTCAGCCTCGACCCGCGCCTGTCGCTGTCGGTGCTGCACCGCCATTACGATATTGATTTTCAATCGCTTTACACCACCGGTTTTGGCGAAAGCTCGAATGTGGCCAACGAAGATGGCCTTTTTATCGGGCTTATGGCTACCCCCGTACCGGCGTGGAAGTTTACCGCCTTTGCCGACAACTTCAGCTCCCCCTGGCTGAAGTACCGTGTCAATGCACCCTCAAGAGGCTTTGATTACCTGGTGCAGGCCACCTACAAACCCTCCAAAACCTTCGAAATGTACGCCCGCTACCGCAATAAGACAAAATCTCTAAATAATTCGGATGTGACATCGGGCATTTACTATCCTGAAAAAACCGAAAAGGAAAACTATAGGTACGAGGTTAAATATAAGGTATCTGATGATTTTCTTTTAAAGAACCGCCTCGAATATATTACCTATGCTGTGGGCAGCGAAGCGTATAAGGGTTTTACGATATACCAGGACGTGCAGTACAAGCCCCGTAAGAAACCCTTTTCGGTCACCTTGCGCTATGCCCTTTTCGACACCGACAATTACGATACGCGTATTTATGTCTATGAGAATGATGTGCTTTACGCCTCTTCTTTTCCCTCGTATTACTACAAGGGCAGTCGCACCTATGTGCTTGTCAACTACGACCTGAGCCGCCACGTCGAATTGTGGCTGCGCTGGGCACAGACCTATTACAGCGACCACAATACCATCGGTTCCGGCTTGGACGAAATTAAGAGCAACACCCGCAACGAAATCAAGGTGCAGCTAAGGGTGAAGTTCTAAGCATGTAACCCTGCCTATACCCCTGTTTTGTTACAAATGAAGTGTATTTATACCCCTGTTTTGTTACAAAATAATTACTTTTATACCCCTGCTTTGTTACAATATCATCTTCCTGAGGCAGCATATTACTTTCTCAAAATGCCATCAGGGTTGATTTTTTTAAACAAACATGTACAATATGTATTAACAGTTTATATTCGTTTTTAATGCTTCACATAAAATGCGGTTGTATAAAAATATAATTTATAAATATTCTGTTATTTTTATTATTCTTATATTTACTGCTTAAAACATTTTAATTGTAATTAATCCATCAAATAGTTTTATAATATGAGCAAACAAATTAAATCATCACAGGTAAATCCTCTGAGTCTTGATGCCCACATTTTAAGCGTCATGCTGGGTGAGCGGCGTTTTGAGAATGTTTTTCAGTCAGTCTCGCGCATGATACTGGGCGACCCATCGCTTATTGCAAGGGTAAACGTAAACGGGCGCAACACCTACGACTTTAAAATATTCCGGCAGGGAAAAAAACACATCATCGGCATGTACGACGAAATTAACAGTTTTGTATCGTATGTGAAAGATGCCGCCGAAGGGGGTTCTTCCAAGGAGATGGCCTTTGTACTTATAGGTGAACCCGGCAATGGAAAGACATTTTTTGTGGACCACCTCAGCGCCCTGTACAGAGATTTTATCAGCAAACCCGAAAACAGGCGTTATACCTTCCGTTTCATAAACCTCGATAAATTAGGAGGCTATGGTAGGATAACAAGCATAGAATCACAGACTTATGAAGACCCTATGGTGCTGGCCATGAATATTTTTGAGGAAAAAGCCGACAACATTAAATTTCTTCAGGGTTTTGGTTACACCGACAAGCAAATCGAAGAGGTTTATAAAAATTACCGTCCCCTGGGCTCCTGCTCGTATTATATTTTGAGTCAGATACGCAAATACTGCAACAATGACATTGAGAAGATTAAAGCATTTATTGAAGTGGAAGCGGTGCCTGTGAGTGAGTCGCGGGGTACTGTTACAGGCAAGTATGCTGCAAAGGATAAAATTACTTCTTCGGCTGCCGACCTGATTGGCGAAGAGGCCATTACCCGCCTGCTGCACATCAGCGATACCGACCACCCTTACCGTTTCGACCTCAGGCGCGGCGCCCTGGCCCGCGTGGCTGGCGGCGGCATCCACTTTGCCGATGAGGTGTTCAAAAATAAAAAAGACCTCGTTCAGGTTTACCTGGGGGTGATTCAAAACCGTACTATAGAAATTGAAGGCTACAAGTGGCCGCTCGATACACTTATCATTGCCACAAGCAACAATTCGGAGTTTGCCCGCTTCCTCGAAGAAAAGGAACAGGCCCCCATCATCGACCGCTGCCGCCTGACCTATATGAGCCATAATACCAATTACAAACTGCAACAGGAACTGACATTGTATTCCATTGGCGGACGCGACAAGACCACGTTTACTAACGAGAAACTCCACATTGACCCCAACCTCAACTATGCCATATCGGTAGCGGCTGTGCTTACCCGTATGCCGGCCAACGACAAGCTCTCGCCTGTTGAAATGATGAAACTGGCAGCCGGAGAAGTGGCAGGGGAGAAGAGCATCAAAACGCTGAGCGAAGTCATCAACGACCTCAACAGCGACCCCGACATTACCAAACGCTTCGGCCAGAAGGGTATAGGACACCGTAATATAGGGCGTGCCCTGCAGATATTGCTCGAACGCTCCGAAACGCAGGAAGGCCGCTGCATGTATGCCGGCGATGTATTTAAATCGCTCGAAACCGTTATCCTCGACTATGTTCAGGAACCTAACGACCGCATAAAATACTTCAACGACCTTAAAATTGCCCGCGAACTGTACCGTAAAAATGTTATGACCACCATCTTTAATGCCTATATGGATGAACCCAATGCGGTGGAAAAGGATGTGATGAACTATGTAAATATGATTATCGGCATTGATGCCAAAAACCTCGGCCCCGACAAAATATGGACCTACCGCGACCCGCAAACAGGCAAACTGGTGCCCCTGAAAATCGACGAGACCTTTGTGAACAGCGTGGAAGAACGCCTCGGCCTTAAAAACAACGAGCAGAAACAAAGCTTCAGAACAACGATAACAAAAATTTACGGTCAGAAGATGATTAAGGAACCTTCGTATAACTTTATGGATAACAATGAACTGGTAAAAGCGGTAACGGATGTCAGGCTGAAGTCGGATATTGCCGGTGCAGGAAGCCTTATTGGAGCTCTTTCGAATCGCACCAACGAAGAAAACCAGAAATTGTACAACAGGATGATTAATACGATGATGAAAAAACTGAACTACTGCCAGACCTGCGCCGAAAAGACCATTGAGTATTTCTGCACGCATGATGATGCAAACTAAAAGAAGTGTGAAGTGTGAAGTTTGAAGTACTTAAAGTTTGGAGTTTGAAGTTTGAAGTTTGGAATTTATTTGGGATTTGTTATTTGAAATCAATGTTGTCCGATAAAAATTTTGAAAATTGATGAAAAGCTTTATTCGCGCAGGTTTTTTGGATATTATTTTCTTAATGGGGTTTGTTTTTGTAAAGTTGAATTGCTTTTCAGCAATTTATTTTGCCTCTTATCTGCCTAAGGCAGATGTAAATTGCTGAAAATCAATTCTTCCTTTAGGATTGAGGCAAAAACGGAAATTAACAATTTACATCCTTTATCAATAACTAAATTTTTATCGGACATTAATTATTCATAATAAATACATTACAGCACAGAGGTTTTAAAGTTGGCATTTTAAGTATTAACAGAACACTGAGCCAAATGATTGTTTAAAAAAAAATTCAGATAAAATTGCATGATATTAAATAAAATTTTATATTTGTCAATCATTTTATCGGGCTTATCTTAATTATATTCAAACACCAAATACCAACGATTATGAGCAAACCGCAGTTCTTTAGAATTTTTGTCGCATTAATTATTGTAACCTTATTAAGCACTTTTACCCATGCACAGGTTTTTCAGAAAAACTATGCCGTTCAGGGTTTTATACCTGGCGCCCATCATTTTACCGAGAGTGTGGAACAAACCAGCGATGGCAATTTTGTGTTTCAGGGCTGGAACTTAGCCGACCTGGCCTTTCCAAAAATGACTTTATTAAAAATCAATCAATACAGTAATATTGCCTGGCAAAGGTCTTATACAAGATGCGCTCAAATGCTTCTGGGAACTTGTATTCTCGAAGACGTTACGGCATCTACCATTGGTGGCTGCGTACAACAAACATCCGATGGTGGATTTATACTAACAGGAAGCCTCAACGATAAGATGCTGCTCATGAAAACCACTTCCGATGGAAATACAGTTACATGGGCAAAAACTTACGGTTCCGGCAGCACTTATGGTAAATATGTTAAACAAACTTCTGATGGTGGCTATATTTGTGTCGGTTATTCATACGACTTCGAATCAACCAAAACAGCCTCGAATGTGTTTATAGTTAAAACCAACAGTTCCGGCAACCTGTCATGGGACAGAGTTTTTCGTTTCAGCCCCAATTACGACGATGCTGCGACGGATGTTGAACAGATGAATAACGGCGATTTTGTAGTTACCGGTTATTCAACACAAATTTTTAACCCCGGACCTAATGCCGATACCACCTCCGATATTCTTATTATGCGCCTGAATTCAGCCGGTAACCTGCTTTGGGCTGAAACCTACGGTGACGACAACTCCAGCGAAGAAGGCCAATCCATTAAAAAAACCTCCGACGGCGGCTATATCATTTCAGGTAATACTGAAATACTTACCGGAGTAGAGCCCTTTTTATGGAAACTGAACAGCTCGGATGTGTATGAATTTCAGAACGTGTACAAAATCGGCGGCTTACTTTCTATAGGGATCACCTTTGGATATGCAGCTCAGGAAACTACCATTGACCCCGGTTTTGCCATCTTTGGCGTATCAACAAATATCGGATTTCCTAACATTTCATATTTCAGTAATTACATGCTGAAATTAGACCCCAACGGAGATACTGTCTTCTGCAAATTATATAAAGATTCTGTCAGCGGTTCTCCGATTAACCTGAGCTTAGGTTACTCAATCTGGAACGATGGCCAGCAACTGGCTAATGGCGGATATTTGCTGGGAGGGAGCGGTATTCCGGCTTCAGGAAACGGGCTTGGATATAAACTCATTAAGACAAATACACAAGGTGAAAGCGGTTGCAGCGAGGTACGTGTTCATCCTATCAAATCGGTATATGCTCCGGCTGCAGAACCTATTACACCACCAAATTTATCAACAGGCTCCGCTGTAACTGCTGTAGATATTGTAGTGAAAAATCCCAGTATTAATGAAGAGTATTTATGTTATGCCCAATGTACCGCTTTGGCAGGCAACGATACAGCTATTTGTCTTGGTGGCCAGGTCATACTGGGCGGCGGAGGCCCC
>JAKIYU010000298.1 GCA_022708385.1 Bacteroidota bacterium
ATTGATGAAAAGCATTATTGATAAAGGTTTTTGGATAAATATTGTTCTTAAGGGGTCTGTTTTCAAAATATTTATTTGCTTTTCAGCAATTTATTTTGCCTCTTATCTGCCTAAGGCAGATGTAAATTGCTGAAAATCAATTCTTCCTTTAGGATTGAGGCAAAAACGGGAACTTATATTTACATCCTTTAACGAGAAGTAAAATTTTTATCGGACATTAATGCTTTTATAATCCAATATGAATATGTGCTTTAAAAGAATTTATTTCGGTATTTTCCTTACAATACTAGCCCTAAACAGCCTGCAGGCACAGGTAAAAAAATACACCATCAGCGGATTTGTTAAGGAAAAGGGAAGTAAAGAAACACTGATTGGGGTCAACATTTATATCCCCGCTTTAAAAACTGGAACTATTACCAATACCTACGGATTTTATTCCCTGACCTTGCCAGCCGACAGTTATCAGGTGACTTTTTCGTATGTGGGATACCAGACCAGCACCCAACAACTTTACCTCGACAAAGACATTCAAATGAATGTGGAACTGGATTACACGCTAAACCTTAATGAAGTTGTAATAACAGGCGAGAAATACGAAAAGATTAGCCAGACACCACAAATGAGTATGATTGATATACCCGTAAAACAGGTAAAATCAATACCTGCCCTGCTGGGTGAAAAAGATATACTTAAGGTAATCCAGCTTATGCCGGGCGTTCAAAAAGGCAGCGAAGGTTCCAGCGGCCTTTACGTAAGGGGCGGTGGCGCTGACCAGAATCTCATTATTCTCGATGATGCCACGGTTTATAATGCTTACCATTTGTTTGGCTTCTTCTCTCTTTTTAATGGCGATGCCGTTAAAAGTATCCAGCTTACCAAAGGTGGTTTCCCTGCACGTTATGGCGGCAGATTGTCGTCGGTACTCGATATCAACCTCAAAGATGGCAACCGCCAGAAATACTCCGGTGAAGCCGGTATTGGCATAATTTCTTCCCGCCTTATGTTCGAAGGACCCATTATAAAAGATAAATGTTCTTTTATTGTTTCAGGAAGAAGAACCTACATTGATGCGCTAATCATGCCATTTTTGCCCGAAGACCAAAAAGGCGGGTATTACTTTTACGATCTTAATGCCAAACTTAACTATGACTTCGACGACAGAAATAAATTGTACATGAGCGGCTATTTCGGCAAAGACAAATTTTATATGAAGTACAGCGATTATTTTTCTAAAATGAATGCCGGCCTCTACTGGGACAATGCTACCGCAACAGCCCGATGGAATCATTTATTCAACAATAAAATCTTTGCAAACACTTCCCTTATTTTCAGCAATTACGGACTAAAAATTTTTCTTGATGAGGAGGTTGATAGTATGACTTTCGATATGTCCTATCGCTCGGGCATCAGGGATTTTGCCCTGAAATATGACCTCGAATACCATCCCAATCCCAATCATATATTGCGTACAGGCTTGCTTTCAACATATCACCGTTTCACACCAAGCGCCGTTGTAATTAAAGACGATTATTTGCTTAATTACAAAACCGAAGTTGACGCCATTGATGTACTCGAATCGGGACTGTATATAGAAGACGAGCTAAAGATTAAAGAAAAGTTTAAATTCAATATTGGATTGCGTGCCAGTCACTTACTTATACATAATAAAATGTATCTCAAGCCTGAACCCCGCTTTTCGGGCAGTTACCTCTTGTCGGACAACCTGGCAGTAAAAGCCTCCTACGCCTTGATGAATCAATATGTACACTTGCTCAGCAACACTGGTATAGGGCTTCCTACCGACTTGTGGGTGCCATCTACCGAGAACATCCCTCCCCAAACCACACAACAAGTGGCAGGAGGTTTGGCCAGAGACATTGTAAAATACGATCTTACGCTCTCGTTAGAAGGTTATTACAAAGAATCGTACAACACGGTTGGGTACCGCGAAGGCGCCAGTTTCCTGCTGATTGACGACCCTACCCAAGCAGAGGAGATAAACTGGGAAGAAAACATGACTCAGGGCAAAGCTTGGTCGTATGGTGCAGAGTTTTTACTCCAGCGTAAAACAGGCAAACTGTCGGGATGGATTGGTTATACCCTCTCATGGACACAACTGCAATTCGACGATGTAAATAACGGCAAGAAATTCTACGCACGTTACGACCGCCGTCACGATGTTGGTATTGTTGCTATTTATGAACTGAATAAGAATATTACTATCTCATCTACGTGGGTCTATGGTACCGGCAATGCCATTACATTACCTCTTGCCGAATACTCACCTGTACCCCACCAATTATACGACTTTAACAAATACGGGGGCTACTACGGATGGACTGTAACCGAATACGG
>JAKIYU010000059.1 GCA_022708385.1 Bacteroidota bacterium
ATTACTATACAACAAAAAAATGACCCCGGATATAATAAAGAAGTTAACAATGGGCTGATAGAAAGCTCTATCATTTATTCCGACAGCTCTAAACGCTGGCTTGGTGGTGTAGCTGATATTGATGGCTTTGGTGCATTCAACTGGATACGCTCCGGCACTTTGCGCGACAATGATGTCGCCAGTAATAATGACTACGACATAGTTAATGAAAATACCCCGCTTGAAAATATTCTTGACCCTGAATCACAATATGAAAAAATACTTAATGGCACCTGGGCTCCTTACCGTCTGGCTTCGAGATATGGTTCCGGTCCGCAGATGACGCAGGGTTACCAAATGAATAAAATTGAGAACATTGCCAGTGTTGACATTGTATTTACTAAAGACAAATCGAAATGGACCCGTTGTCCCGTCCTTGAAATGGGCAGCGAAACCAATATGAATGAAGACGCCGGAAAACGTCTCGAATTGCGCAAGTCAAAATCCGTTGACAAACAAGGCAGAAAACCATCAGACCCCGGATTTAACGCTGCCGAAGGTAATCTTGTTTCTGATTCGAGCATGGGATGGTTCCCCGGCTATGCCATAAATATTGAAACGGGAGAACGACTTAATATTATGTTTGGTGAAGATTCCAGGCTGACTTCTTATAATGGCAGAGATATGAAATTCAACCCCACTTCACATTATCTTACTGATGTAGGCCAAATGATGTATGCTTACGGACAGTATGCCTCTGCAGAAAAGGAATTAATTTTTGGTGGTAAGCATTGGGTGTATATTATGGGTTCCAATGGCTCAGGCGACAATTTCTGCCCCTCATATGACGAAGGACAATGGTTAGTAACCAAACTGAAAAACCCTACAAATCCAAACAAACTTGCAGTATTTAAGGAAGCCATGTATGTAAGTTGTCCACTATCAATACAAGGAGAAGAATGGTTAAGTAACGATGTTAAAATTCGACTTAGAGTAGTTAAGCCATATAGAAAAAATTATTCTACCTATGGTTCAGCAACACCAGTAAACAATAATTATCCTTTGTATCGCTTCACTCTCGATCCGTTGGCACCTGAGTTTGGGAATGTTGAAGAAGCCAAAACAGCATTAGACCTTATCAACATAGTACCAAATCCATACTATGCATACAGCGCTTACGAAAAAAATCAGATCGACAACCGAGTAAAAATTACCAATCTGCCAAAAAAATGTACAATCTCTATTTATACTGTAAGTGGCACACTGGTAAGACAATATACCAAAGATGAAGAAAAGACATCTGTCGATTGGGATTTGAAAAACCATGCAGGCATTCCAATAGCCGGCGGTGTTTACCTGATTCATGTAAAAGCTGATGGTATTGGCGAAAAAGTTATCAAATGGTTTGGTATCCTGCGTCCGACAGACTTACAATCTTTCTAATCGTTAATTTGAAAAACACACATGATATGAAAAAATATTTAAAAATCATTGCAGCGTTTAGTCTCACGGCATTAATAGGCGTCACTTTTGCCGGCAATCCCGACAGGTCAGGTCAGGCAGGCGCTTCCGAGCTTCTAATCAACCCCTTTGCCAAAACATCAGGTTGGGCAGGTTCCAATGTGGGTTGTGCGAGAGGCCTAGAAAGCCAGTATCTGAATGTAGCCGGCATTGCCTTTACCAATAAAACCGAATTATCTCTTACACGCACCAACTGGTTGCAAGGCTCTGATGTTTTTATCAATACCTTTGGTATAGCTCAGAGAGTTAGTGAAACAGGCGTGATTGGGATAGGCGTTGTATCTATGTCGTTTGGTGAAATTCCAATTACCACTGTTGAACAACCCGATGCCAACGGTGAGATAGGGCGTTTCGAACCTAGTTACATGAATTTATCCCTCTCTTATGCTAAAGCATTTTCCAATTCCATATATGGTGGTATTAACTTTAAAATTGTTTCAGAAGCAATTCCCGATGCTTCAGCACAGGGACTTGCCATAGATGCAGGAATACAATATGTAACTGGCGACATGGAACAAATAAAGTTTGGCATTGCCCTTAAAAATATTGGCCCACGTATGCGGTTTACCGGCGATGGCCTTTCTTTTAGAGGTATTGTGCCCGGTGCTCCCGAACAAATGACTGTTGAGCAACGTTCAGAACAATTTGAACTCCCATCTTTACTTAGTATAGGCGGCGCATACGATTTTCATATCGTTCCGGATATGCACCGTTTGACAATAGCTGGCACATTTACTTCAAATTCATTTACTAAAGATCAATACCTTATTGGCCTTGAATACGGCCTTAAAAACTATCTTATGGTCAGGGCAGGTTACAATTATGAAGCAGGTATAACAAATACTGAAAGAACTACAGCATTGACCGGCCCTGCCGCAGGAATTTCGGTACAGGTACCTTTGAAAAAAGGAAGTAAATCTTTATTTGCTATTGATTATGCTTACAGAATGTCTAATCCTTTTGCCGGCTCGCATAGTTTGGGTGTTAGAATAGATTTGTAAGTACTTTTTTTAAACTATCATTTAAAGGAATCCCGTTTTTGCGGGATTCTTTTATGTTTTTATAAGGAAGCTAAAATAATAATAATTATGAGTATTCAATACTTTACACAAGAAGGTTTAGACAAATTGAAAAAAGAGCTGGCACAGCTCATTTCAGTTGAACGTCCGTTAATTTCTCAACAGATTGCCGAAGCGAGAGATAAAGGAGACCTGTCGGAAAATGCCGAATATGATGCAGCTAAAAATGCACAGGGTATGCTCGAGTTAAGGATTTCTCAACTCGAAGAAATTATCCGCAATGCGCGTATTATCGACACCTCAAAAATTGACATTTCCAAAGTGGCACTGCTTTCGACTGTTGAGTTAAGAAACACAAAAACAAAAGGCGTTATTAAATACACGCTTGTACCCGAAAATGAAACTGATATTAAAAAAGGTAAAATATCAATCAATTCGCCTATTGCAAAAGGACTTCTGGGAAAGTCAAAGGGCGACATTGCCGAAATAAAAGTGCCCGCCGGTATCATTACACTCGAAATTATTAATATTACCCGTTAAATATTAAATAAAATGAGTACCATCTTTTCAAAAATCGTTGAAGGTAGCATCCCTTGTTACAAAGTAGCAGAAAACGACACTTTCCTTGCCTTCCTTGATATAAATCCATTGGCTGAAGGACATACCCTTGTTATACCAAAAAAGGAAACAGATTACATTTTCGATATAGACGACAAAACTTTTCAGGATTATTTCCTTTTTGCCAAAAAAGTAGCGCTGGCCATGAAAAAAGTTATTGACTGCAAAAAAATCGGTATTGCAGTTATTGGTCTGGAAGTAGCACATGCTCATATTCACCTGGTGCCTGTAAACAATGTACACGACTTAAACTTTTCCAATCCAAAAGTTAAATTTACACCGGAAGAATTTAAGCAAATTGCTGCTAAAATAAACAACGCCTATTGCCTGTTACCTTAAACAATTACACAATTCTACCGGGATTTTTTGCCAGAAATGATTCCCAGCCTTTAAATCCGGCATTTCCTTTAAGGCTGTTGGTTTGATAGTGATGACATAAAGCTGCAGCCAGACCATCAGTAGCATCAAGAGATGATGGCAAAGTTTTAATTTCAATAATATTTTTAAGCATGGCAGCCACTTGTTCTTTTGAAGCATTGCCATTGCCGCATATTGATTGTTTGATGCTCTTTGGGGAATATTCAAATATGGGTATGTCCCGAAACAATGCTGCAGCAATGGCAACCCCCTGAGCGCGCCCTAGTTTTAACATCGACTGTACGTTTTTGCCGAAAAACTGGGCTTCTATTGCCAGTTCATCCGGTTTATACCTGTCGATAAGTGAAAGCGTTGTTTCAAATATTTTCTTTAATTTAAGAGGCTGGTTCTTTATTTTTTCTAAATTTACAACGTCTAACACTATTAATTCAATTTTCTTTTGAACAACAGCTATTATTCCATACCCCATTATCTTGGTTCCGGGGTCTATACCCATAATAATTTTTTCTTGCTGGTTCAATTGTAAGTGTAAATGGATAAAACAAAGATATACAAAATAGCTGGCGCTGCAATAAAAGTGTTAATCATTATTATTGCCTTTTCAATTTTATATTATAAAATTCTTTACAGAAACGACCTTGCCGACATTTTCGGTTTTCTTAGAAATATGGTTGATAGTGACAGGATAAGTTCGTTGATATTTGCATTTTGCTTAATGTTTTTCAACTGGGGCACAGAACTTCAGAAGTGGCGATTTCTTACAAAACGCATTGAAAAAGTGAGCATAAGTTCTTCAATAACAGCTATTTTTTCGGGTATTACCATAAGTTCAGTAACTCCTAACAGGGTTGGTGAATATGGTGGGCGTGTTTTTGTTCTTAAGCCCGAAAACCGCTGGCAAGGCGTTATTCTAACTATTGTCGGTAGTATAAGCCAGTTGATAACAACACTTTGTATGGGCATCATTTCTCTTTTGATCTTCTACCCTTTTTTCAACCTGACTGATGCCATGGAATTTGCATTGGTTATTGGTCTTGTGTTTTCATTTTTCATACTCCTTACATTTTATTTTAATGTATCATTATTACTAGGCTTGATAAAAAAAATAAAATGGCTTCAACCCATTGTCAAATACGTTTCCGTTCTCAATAAAGTACAAACATCCGACCTTATTATTGTGCTTTTATACAGCTTTTTACGTCATATTATTTTTTCATTACAGTTTTATCTTTTATTCAGGTTTGCCGGGCTTGAAATTGAAATCTACCATAGTTTCGTGGTTACTTCCATTATATTTTTCATTCTTGCCGCTATACCAACAATAACTCTAAGCGAATTTGGCATAAGAGGTTCAGTTACCATATTTATTTTCACATTATTTTTTCAAAACACAATATACGATACACAACTTTTAAATTTGCAGGTAGTATCTGCAGCTTTTCTTTTATGGATTATCAACCTGGCCATTCCTGCAGTTATTGGTTCATTTTTTATACTTAAACTTAAGTTTTTTAATCATCAATAATTCAGCATGTTGCACGTGATGGTTTTCGTTTTTGTTTTAATATGTACTGTGTCATACCTCAGTATATGTATATTTTTTATCACAGGCTGGTACAAAATGCCATCATTAGTGCATGGTAATGAACAGATAGATTACCCGTTTATCTCAATAGTCATTGCAGCCCGTAACGAAGAACAGCATATTATTGAATGTCTGCAATCGCTTTTATTGCAGGAATACAGAAAAGATTCCATGGAAATAATTATTGTAGATGATTATTCAACCGATGCAACAGTACAGCTTTGTCAGACATTTATTGCACAAAACAACCTTATAAGTATCCGTTTGCTCTTTAATAGAGAAATCAACAAAGAAGGTAAAAAGGAAGCCATCCGTTATGGTGTGGCACAGGCTCACGGAAGTTTTATTCTGACAACCGATGCCGATTGTAAAGTACTTCCTTTATGGGCAAAGTCAATGGTTTCCTATTTACAGGAAAACAAATGCAAACTGGTTTTCGGCCCGGTAGCATATTACAAGGCAAAAGGCTTTTTCTCAAAATTTGAATCCCTTGATTTTTTAAGTATAATAGTCAGTGGTGCCGGTGCTACCGCACTTCATGCGCCTTTCATTGCCAATGCAGCCAATATGGCCTTCGAAAAACAGACCTACATAAATTTGAACAATGCATTGGATGGCAAACACAGGGCTTCAGGCGACGATGTTTTTCTGCTTCATAAAGTAAAGCGAACCGACAAATACAGCATTGGTTTTCTCAAATCGAAGGGTGCCCTGGTATATACTTATGGTACAAACAATATGAGAGAATTTTTCAGCCAACGCCTCCGTTGGGCGGGAAAAAGCAAAAGTTACAAAGATTTTCATGCCCAGTTATTTTCATTAATTGTGTTCCTGTTTAATTTCTCCATTACGCTTTGCACAATCCTTCTACTTTTCAACCCCGGATTTTTATACTATTGTGTATCCTTATATATTTTAAAAATACTGATTGATTTCCCGCTCCTCTATGGCATCACCAAATTTATCGGCCATACCCGCCTGTTACGCCATTATATCTGGGTGCAACTTCTCTACCCGTTTTATATAACAACAGCCGGCGTTCTGTCGTTATTAATAAGAAATTTTCGTTGGAAAGGGCGCCGTGTCAGTTAAGACAATTTTCATTTCCTTGGCTATTATGTTTTCTGCTCAACTTATTATTCTCCGCAATAGGCTTTTAGCAAATCGCCCACGTTGGCAGCTCCCAAATCACGTGCCTTTTTCCAGAAACGACAAGCTTCGGGAAAATTCTTCAATTCAAAATAAATAATACCTTTGTTTCTCAAAGCCTCTGTATTGTTAGAATCTAATGCCAATGCTTTGTCAATATAGGGTGAGGATAAATCGGGACGCTGCATATTACTGTAAATAGCACCCAGGTTGTTGTAATTCTCAATGTAATCGGGGTTCTTTTTTATAGATATTTCAAAATTCTCAATCGCTTTAGGAATATCTTTTTCCCTGAAATAGGCTGCTCCCAAAAAGCTATTGACCAGATAATTGTCGATACCAAGCTGGCCAGCCTTTGTCATGTCGTTAATCACACCTTTATAATTGCCCAATTTATCATTCAAATAACCTCTGTTATAATAACTTATGGCATCTGTGGTGTCGAGGGTAAGAGCCGTATTGTAATCCTTCATGGCCTTATCGAAATCCTTTAACCTGTTAAGGTAATAATTGCCTCGTACACCAAAAGCCCTGGCAATATAAGGCACTTCGGGGTTTTTATTGATGATGTCGGTGCCCAAAGTCATGTCATTTGCCCAATTTTTATTCCGGCTGTAAGTCAGGAAGGTAAAAAACAAGCCCATTACAACAATAAGCAGTGTCAATGCATTTTGTACCTTTTTCTTTTTAATTTCCTCAAAAAGATAACCTATTATAATAAAAAGCCCCAGGTAGGGCAAATAGGTATATCTATCGGTTACTATAAATAAGCGCGACGGGATTATCTGGAGGGTAAGCGACAGGGCCGCTATAAAAAACAGCACCCCAAAAAGAAGATAGGGCTTTGTTTTACGGTACCTGATAACAGCCCATATTATTATAATCAATAAAAGTGGCGACAAATAATATTCGAAGGGCAGCCACCCTCCTGCTTTTTCGGGATATACATAAACCGCACATAAATTAAAAGGCAAAAACAACCTGACAATATAAAACGAAACGGAATAAGTCAGCAGGAAGAAATTGTCGAAAAATGTAAACTTCTCAAGTCCTAATAAAATATTTGTAGTGGTTCCTTTTTCAGCAATGGCTATCAATCCGAATAGTATTGACATCACAAAAAATGGAATTTTCTCAAAAATCATTCGCTTATCCCACTTTCTTTTCCTGAAAATATCAATCACGACAAGAATCAAAGGCAAGGTTACCGCATGGGCCTTTGAAAACAATGATAACAGAAAAAACAACAATGCTAAAATTAAGAACCGCGGTTTATAGCTTTCAGTGGAATACCTTAAATAAAAAAGCAGTGCCAGCAAATAGAAAAAAACAAACATAGAACTGCTGCGCGCCGATATCCAGGAAACCGCCTCCACATTCATGGGATGAACAGCAAAAAATAATGATGATATAAGGGCAATGCTGTTCTTGAAGGTCAATCGTTTTACAAATATATAAACCAGCAGAATGTTACACAGGTGAAAAAACAAATTCAATGCATGATACGGCAACGGCGACAGGCCGAAAAATTTATAAGTTAAGGCAAACGTAAGAATAGGTAATGGCTGATACATCAGCACATAATAATTGCTGAAATATTGTATTACAGCCGACGCATTAAAATGAAGTATTTCAGGATAATTTGAAAAATACTCATTATCATCGAAATTCAAAAACTCATTTTTGAAGGAGTTTGAATAGGCAACCAATGTAAGTACAATTATCAAAGCAAGCCACCACAATGGGTTTACAGAGCCATTACTTTTTTTCTTAGGGATAGCTGGTTGTCTTTTATTTTTCTTTTTACCGGCATTTTTCATTTACGACAGAATTGGTTTAATAAATCAGAAACCTGTTGATTACCTAACTCTAAGGCTTTTTGCCAACTGCTGCAGGCATCGGCAATTCTTCCCAAATTGAGAAGTGCGAATCCTTTATTGGTATAAGCCTCCGTCATGCCTGGTTTTATTAATATTGTCTGCTCAAAATCCTTTAATGCCATAGAGTAATCGGCAGCCTTTCCATATAATATCCCCCTCAGATTATACAAATCGGCATTTCCGGGGTTTTGGGCAATTAAGTAATTTAAATCCTTAATAGCTCCTGCAAAATCATTAACCTCGCTCAAGGCATTACTTCGGTTATTATAGGCATCATTATAAGTGCTGTCGAGTTCAATGGCTTTATTAAAATCGGCAATAGCCTCCTGAAAACGCTTCAGATGATACTTCGCCAAACCCCTGTTATTATAGAGTTTAGGTTTATACGGTTTTTGCTCAATTGATATGTTTAAATCCCGTATAACACATTCATAATCTTTCATTTTAAAACAAGCCGTTGCCCTGTTGTTATATACATCCTCATATTCAGGGTTAATTTCAATAAGCCGTGTAAAAAGTTTATATGCCTCCGGATTTTTGCCGGTTTCGCTCATGTGCAAACCCAGGTTATTTAGACCGGCTTCAAGATCGGGATTTTTATCAAGGGCGTAGGTCCACAATGTACCACTGTCCTTCCATATAGCATTTAAGCGGTGCGATGACACACCTAAAAAAATAAGGTATAACACCCCCAGTATTAGAACCCATGAACGGTTAAACTTATCGTACAAATACATATAAGCATGAGCTCCAATAAAAGATAGTCCTATATAGGGCACATAAGCATATCTTTCCGATACAATGGCCTGTCCCAACGATATTATCTGAATAATCAGCAACACATTGATAAGATAAAACAACATGCTGAAGCCATAAAGATGCCGCCATTCCTTTTTCAGAACAAAAAACAATACAATGACTAATATCAGAATTACTGGTGCTATGTAGTACTCAAGAGGCAGCATTGCTCCGTCAAATTTTGGCAAAGCATGTAAGGGCGTAAAGTTATATGGCGCTATAAAACGTATTATATAAAAGTAAATAGCATAAAAGACAATCAATACCCTGTTAAATCCGTGGTACATTTTGGACAGATCTCCAATAGCACCTTCCTGTGTTTTAATTGCTATAATACCAAAAACAAGCGATAACAGGAAGAATGGCAAGCTATGCAGTACATCCCTGACGGTGATTTTCTTTTTGATAAAATATACGCATAACAGCGCAGTCAAAGGCAAAGTTACGGCAGCCGACTTCGATAAAAGAGCGGCTGTAAAAAAAACAAACGACAACACCAGTGGTTTATAGCCAGAGGAAGAAGAGGAAGATTTAATATGTTTTACATATTGAATGAGCGACAGCAAAAAGAAGAAAGTATAAAGCACATCCTTACGTTCCGAAATCCAGGCTACCGACTCCACGTGCATAGGGTGCAAGGCAAACAGCATGGCTACAATGAGCGGGACTTCGTATCGTTTGGTCAGCAACCGTATAAAAACAAATACTAAAACAGTATTAAGTAGGTGAAAAATCAAGTTATTTAAATGAAAAACCCAGGGGCTATCCAATTTAAAAAAATGGTATTCCACTGCATAAAAAAGGGTTGTAAGCGGATGGTAGTTACCAAAATAATGTGTGGTAAAAATATCCTTAACAGCCTTTGCATCAAGAGTTTTGATATGGTCATTATCTTTAAGATATATATCATCATCCCAATTGGTAAACCCATTGTTTATAGAATTTGAAAACACAATTGCCGTTAAAATAACAATAATAACCAAATGTATTTTATAATTCTCAGGCGAGAAAAACGACTTTTTCTTGCTGACACTTTTTGTTTTGTCTGGGGTTGGTTTTGACTTATTTTGTTTCATTTTGAGCTTTTTTGGCAATGTGTAAAGATAAGAAATTTTGCTTTTTCATCACCTTTTGCAAGGGCTTGTTCAAAATAAGAGCAGGCGCCCAAGTTATCGCCTTTTTCAATCTTCACTAAGCCAATATTAAGATAAGTCCTGGCATCATCGGGAAAGAAAGTGAGATATTTCATAAAATCTTTCTCAGCATCATCATATTTTTTTTTAACGGCATATACAACCGCCCTGTTGTTATAAGCAATGGCGAGTGATGGATTTATACTGATGGCCTTGCTGTAATCAGCAACAGCGCCTTCGAAATCACTAAGGTACGACTTGGCCATCCCACGGTTGTTAAAGGCTTCGTCGTAAGCAGGTTTGAGAGATATGGCCTGCGTAAAATCAGTAATAGCTTCGTTGTAAACACCTTTATTTAGTTGTAAAAGCCCCCTGTTCAAATAATATTCGGGATTATCAGGTTTTAAAATGATTGCTTTGTTGTAATCAGTCAGGGCCTCTTTTGCTAGTCCACTTTCGGCATATATATTAGCTCTCAGGTTATAGGCTTCATTAAAATCGGGTTTAAGCATCAAAGTTCTGTTCAAATCAGAAAGAGCTGCTATTGTATCGCCCCACTCCTTAAACAGTCTTGCCCTGTGATAATAGGCCATTTCGTACAGGCTGTCCAATGCAATTGTTTTGTTGTAATCGGCCAATGCGGCTTTTTTATCTCCCTTTTCTACAAAAGCAATACCCCTGTTATGGTACGCCTGCTTAAGGCCTGGGTCATTGGCTATAGCATGGCTCCAAAGGCTTATATTGTCCCTCCATACCAGACTTTGGTTCCATGTACTAATCGCAAGAAACAGGATGTACATTGTCGCTGCAATAAACAGGTATGTTCTGTTAACCCTTTCGGAAAAAAATCGGAAAAAGTAAGCAGCAATAAAAGACAAACCTATGTAAGGCACATAGGTATATCTT
>JAKIYU010000299.1 GCA_022708385.1 Bacteroidota bacterium
GGTGCCTTTATGACAGAAAAAACCAGAGCGGAATTTATGCACTTGATTGGAACACATTTACATTAGGAAGTGTGAAGTTTGGAGTCTACTTGCAGCAGGCAAGTTCGGAGTTAAAATTTAACTTGAAAGATTTTCAATAAACTAGTTTAAAATCTTATATCGCTAATCGACATTCGACATTCACAACTCCAACCTCAAGCTCACTCTGAACTCCTAACTTTAAAAAACCTTCCCAATCTCCTTCTTAATAAAAGCTATAGCCTTGTGCGTAGGCATTTCCTTCAATTCAAGGGTTTTTTCAATGATTATCTGGCTCAGGTCGGCTGCCGTTGCTCCATCGGGAACAGTAGTGGCGGCTGTATTTATTATTTTAATAATCTCTTCCTTCGCATTTTTTGTGAGCTCCCACGCAGCTTCCGACACATAAATCTGCTGCGAAAGGTTGTGCTCATATTCATCCCTGATATTCTGCAAAAGCGTTACCTGTAACTCTGCAGAAGACATATCCCTGCGGTAAACCCGCATTATCAAATTCGATGGTGTTATGCGCTCCAACAGCAAAATGATGCGTTCATAAGCCTGAAGCCTAAGCGGTGTAATAAGCCGCGTATTTTCCACCTTATAATCTTTCATGCGGTTACGTCCTTCATTCTCAATAAATAACTTCATTACATAATAAGCCGCAGCAAAGACTACAAGCGATGGCAATAAATACTTAAGTATGTCGAATAATTCTTCCATGGTGTTTTTTTCTACAAACATAATATTTTAATTCTTTTCTTTGCCATGTAATAAATATTTTTTTACTTTGCCTTATCAATTCAAAGATTGGATTAAATGAACACTTCAAGTACAGAAATTAAAGAAAAAATCGTTATGCGGAATTTTTTATCAGAGAGAATTAACAATTTAGCAGAATCAGAAACTTTAGCTATGGCAAATCTGAGCAGGGAATTGAAGGCGAAAGGACACGATGTCATCAGTTTAAGCCTGGGAGAACCGGATTTTAACACCCCTGATATCATCAAAGAAGCCGCAAAAAAAGCTATTGATGACAATTACACCTATTACACCCCGGTAAGTGGCTACCTCGATTTGCGTCAGGCTATTTGCGATAAACTTAAAAGAGAAAACAATCTGATTTACGAGCCTTCGCAAATAGTCGTTTCTAACGGCGCCAAACAATCCATAGCCAATGCTGTTATGGCTCTGGTTAACCCCGGCGAAGAAGTCATTATTCCGGCACCATACTGGGTCAGTTACAAGGAAATTATCAAACTGGCCGAAGCCAAACCGGTGTATATTGCTGCCACCATAGAAAACGATTTTAAAGTAACCCCGCAACAAATTGAAAAAGCCATTACATCCAAAACTAAACTCATCATTTTCAGTACCCCTTGCAACCCCACCGGCTCTGCATACAACAAGATGGAACTGATGGCCATTGCTGAAATGCTTGAAAAATATCCCCAAGTATTTGTTATTTCTGATGAGGTTTATGAACATATCAATTTTGTTGGCGCCCACGAAAGTATTGCCCAGTTCGATAACATCAAAGAAAGGGTAATTACCATCAATGGCGTATCTAAAGGTTATGCCATGACAGGTTGGCGTATAGGCTATATGGCTGCGCATAAGGACATCGCCAAAGCCTGCGATAAATTGCAGGGACAAATCACTTCTGCCCCTTCTTCTATTGCTCAAAGAGCAGCCTTACAAGCGCTTAAATGCAATAAATCTGAAATACAATCAATGGTTGAAACTTTCCGCAAACGCCGTGACCTTGTGCTTGATTTGCTTAAAGACGTACCTCATATTAAAACCAATATACCTCAGGGCGCTTTTTATGTATTCTTCGACGTATCGTATTATTACGGGAAAAGCGATGGCTTAACCACTGTAAAAGACGGCAGCGACCTATGTATGTACATCCTTAACAAAGTTCATGTGGCTATGGTACCAGGTTCCGCTTTCGGAGATGAAAATTGTATCCGCTTTTCTTATGCCACATCTGAAAACCTGCTCATTGAGGCTGTAAGAAGAATAAAAAATGCTTTAGCTGAACTTAAATAGCTCAGGCCCTCCTGTCGTTCCAATAACCCCCATTTTTATAACAGAAAGTTTTTCACTATCGTTTTTATTCTGTATAAACTTCATTTTTTATTGACTTTTATTCCATAAAAAATTACCTTTGTAAGGTTTTTTTATAAAAATATCCTTTTATATAATAATTTTAAATATTTTATAAAACAATAATTTACAATTAATTAAACATAAAAAACACATGCCTATGAACAAAAAAACTATCCTAAC
>JAKIYU010000060.1 GCA_022708385.1 Bacteroidota bacterium
AGCCAAAATCAGGGGCAGCTCTTCAACTTTCGAGTATATCGCAGGAACGCGGCGTCTGTTAATGATAAAAGCATCGTGCCCCCTGTCGATGAGTTGCTTTACCGCCAGATAAAACGCAGGTTGCAGAATAATATCATTGTTGGTATATATCAGGTAATCGGCATCGGTGGCGTTGAACAATGCAGTGAGTATATCCTTTATCAGGGGTAATTTTCTTGTATTGGCAAATGTAGCCACATCGCCCACCGTGCGGGTAAGTAAAGCTGTTCGACTGAAATAAGCAGGAACCTGATTTTCGTCGTCCTTAAAATGAGCCGAAAACAACGTCACATCCACCTGCCCTGCAGCAAATGCCGCTGCTGCGCGCATGCTCTCAAGCGTGAGGGGCTGAGCCACAAACAAATCCGACCTGTAATCGGGGGTAAAAATATTGATAACGTGGGCTATTTTCATGGGTGTCAAATTTAATACTTTTCTTTTAGTAATTTTGTTTTTCAAAATTGAATAGGATGCCTACTGAAACCGAACGTAAATTTCTGATTAAAGACACTTCATTCACCCGCTCGCTTAAAAACGGCATTCCGATAGTACAGGGCTACATAACGCTTG
Source organism: Bacteroidota bacterium (assembly GCA_022708385.1). GTDB lineage: Bacteria > Bacteroidota > Bacteroidia > Bacteroidales > PXBB01 > JAKIYU01. The sequence continues at coordinate 610 of JAKIYU010000060.1, forward strand.
ATGAGGACAGAACTGTACGTGTTCGCACCAAAGGAAAGAAAGCTTACATTACCATAAAAGCCAAACGCACCCAAATGACCCGTACAGAATTTGAATTTGAAATTCCTTACAGCCAAGCTGTGGAAATGCTCGACAATATATGTCTTAAACCGCTTATTCACAAAACCCGCTATGTTTACCACTGCAATGGACTCAACTGGGAGATTGATATTTTTAAAAAAGAATTTGCCGGTATCGTTATTGCCGAAGTGGAACTTCCTGATGAAAACACACCCATAAACGCTCCCGACTGGCTGGGCAAAGAAGTGACCTATGACCCGGCTTATTATAATGCAGAGATGGTAAAGAGACATTTGGAAAAGTAAATTATTTTTCATTTTTTGCCATTATATTTAAATTATTACTTTAAATTTGCATTGTAATTTTAAACTTATACTTTAAATTATCATGTATAAACGTCAACAGATTTTCAAAGGATTAGGTGATGAAAGCGCTTTTTTTTGGGGGGCCAGACAAACAGGTAAAAGCACATTACTAAAGTCTTTATACCCAGACTCATTGTATATTGATTTACTTCTGAGTGATGTATTTCTGCCCATGCAAACCCGGCCATCACTATTGCGGGAAGCTGTGATTCAGGCAGATAAGCGCTGTCAACCGGTCATTATTGACGAAATACAGCGCATCCCTATCTTGCTCAACGAAGTGCATTGGCTTATGACAAACCATGGGACAAGATTTATCCTAAGCGGTTCAAGTCCCAGAAATATCTTACGTTCAGGCATTCATCTGCTGGGAGGCAGAGCTTTAAGATATGAGCTTTACCCATTGGTATATCCTGAAATTACCGACTTTAACCTGATAAGGGCTTTAAATTACGGACTTCTGCCCCGGCACTATTTATCAACAACGACACAAAAACTCCTTGCAGCTTATATAGGAAGTTATCTCCGTGATGAAATTATGTCGGAAGCCCGTATTCGCAACATTACAGCATTTACAAGATTTCTTGAAGCAGCTGCCTTTTCGAATGGAGAAGTAGTCAATTTTACGAATATTGCATCCGATTGCGGTGTAAGCTCACCCAGTGTAAAAGAATATTTTAATATTCTCGAAGATACCCTTACAGGGCGATTTCTGCCCTCTTTTCAGAAAAAAGCCAAAAGAAGGGTAATCGCCGCACCCAAATTTTATTATTTTGATGTAGGCATCGCCAACTACCTCCTGAAAAGGAAAGATATTGTCCCTGGAAGCGAGGCCTTTGGTGGTGCATTTGAACACTATATCTATCAGGAAATTTATGCCCATAGTAAGTATTCCGAGTTGAATTACAATATAAACTACTGGCGTACAGCTTCTCAGTTGGAAGTTGATTTTGTGCTTGGCGACGGCGAGGTAGCCATTGAAGTTAAAGGCACAGAAATGGCCCACCCCCGTCATTTGAACGGTTTAAAAAACTTTGATGATGAGCACCATCCAAAAAAATTGTTCCTTGTAACAAACGACACCTTCGCCAGACGTATCGGCAATGTTGACATCCTCCCATGGAATGTTTTTCTTGACATGTTATGGGGAGGCCAAATTATCACTTAAAAAGTAATAACTTTCGTATCCTGAGTATCCTCCTGATTTTAATTTCTATTAACTTTGCATCGTCTAACTTTCGTTAACCATTAACAATGAAAAACTTCAAAAGATACACAGTCACCACTGCCCTGCCTTATGCCAACGGCCCCCTGCATATCGGCCACATTGCCGGCGTATATGTACCTGCCGATATTTATGTGCGCTACCTGCGTGCGGCCGGAAAGGATGTTCTTTTTATAGGCGGTTCCGACGAACATGGCGTGCCCATCACTATCAAAGCCCGTAAAGAAGGTGTCAGCCCACAGGATATTGTTGATAAATACCACAACATCATTAAAAACACTTTTACACGTCTGGGTATCTCTTTTGATATTTATTCCCGTACTTCTTTGCCTGTGCATCACAAAACAGCTTCGGATTTTTTCCGGACACTTTACGACAAGGGTAAATTTATAGAAAAAACCACCGCCCAGTACTACGACGAGGAAGCCGGTCAGTTTCTGGCCGACCGCTATATTACAGGCACTTGTCCTCACTGCGGTAACGAAAAAGCCTACGGCGACCAGTGCGAAAGCTGCGGCACTTCGCTCAACGCCACCGACCTTATTAATCCGCGTTCGGTGCTCAGCGGCCATCCCCCGGTAATGAAAGACACCAAACACTGGTTTCTTCCACTCGATACGTACGAGCCCTGGCTCCGGCAGTGGATACTTGAAGAGCACAAGGAGTGGAAGCCCAATGTGTATGGGCAATGCAAATCGTGGCTCGACCAGGGACTTCAGCCCCGTGCCGTCACCCGCGACCTCGACTGGGGCGTGAAAGTGCCTCTTGAGGGAACGGATGGAAAAGTGCTTTATGTTTGGTTCGATGCCCCTATAGGATACATTTCGGCAAGTAAAGACTGGAGCGAACAAACAGGTAAAGACTGGACCCCCTATTGGAAAGACAATGAATCTAAATTGGTGCATTTTATCGGTAAGGACAACATTGTGTTTCACTGCATCATTTTCCCTGCCATGCTGCATGCCGAAGGCAGCTTTATTGTCCCCGAAAATGTTCCTGCTAATGAATTTCTGAACCTAGAAGGCGACAAAATATCCACCTCGCGCAACTGGGCTGTGTGGGTGCACGAATACCTCGACGAATTGCCCGGTAGGGAGGATGTGCTGCGTTATGTGCTTACAGCCAACGCGCCCGAAACCAAAGACAACGACTTTACATGGAAGGATTTCCAGGCCAGGAACAATAATGAACTCCTGGCAATTTTCGGCAACTTTGTGAACCGCACCCTTGTGCTTACACACAAGTATTTCGGTGGTAAAGTACCGGCTATTACAACCCTTACACCCGAGGACAAAGCCACACTGGATGAACTCGCTGCCCTGCCCGGTAAAATTGCCAACCATATCGAAAACTACCGTTTCAGGGATGGCCTTACCGAAATGATGAACATGGCCCGCCTGGGTAATAAATATCTTACCGAAAACGAACCCTGGAAAATTTTTGCTACCCAACCCGAAAGAGTGCAAACTGTAATAAATATAAGCCTTCAAATTGCAGCCAACCTCAGTATTGTGGCAGCGCCCTTCATTCCGTTTACGGCCGATAAAATGACAAACATGCTCAACCTGGGCCCCTTTACCTGGGCCGATGCCGGCCGCAATAACCTTCTCCCCGACAACCACCCGCTGAACCCTCCGGCATTTCTTTTTACCAAAGTCGAAGACGACATCATTCAAAGCCAAATTGACAAGTTGCATAAAGCCAAAGCGGAAAATGTCTTCAAAAATGCTTCAGTGGCTCCTATTAAGGATGATATTACCTATGAGGATTTTACCCGCCTTGACCTGCGTACAGGGACAATCATTACTGCTGAAAAGGTGGCCAAAACCAAGAAATTGCTCAAACTGACCATAGATACAGGCATCGACAAGCGCACCGTGGTATCGGGTATAGCCGAATACTACACCCCCGAAGAGGTTATCGGGAAACAGGTATGCGTGGTAGCCAACCTGGCCCCCAGAAACATTAAAGGGGTCGATTCAAAAGGAATGATTCTCATGGCTGAAGATGCCGACGGCAAACTGGTATTTGTCAGCCCTGCAGTTAATACCATTAACGGGGCAACGGTTAAATAATGCTGGCAGGATTTTTTTCCTTTCATTTTTACAGATGGGTTAATCCATCTGGTGGATGTATTATAACTAATGTCGAAATACAATTATTTGCTTTTTGGAACAAAAATATTTTTAATTATCCCCGCTAAACACCATCTTTAATACTTCTGCAGTGTTTATGGAGCCCATACCCTCGAGATGGATGGCGTAATAAAGCAACAATTTGTCGAGCAGTGCAGCCCGCATACTGCCATTGAGGCCTAGTTTTCCTGAATCGGCATAACCGGCCTGTGTCAGTCGGTGCATAAGGGCTGCCAGAATAGGTTCTGCCCGGCTTGAATGAAGCGGTTGGCGCACTACGAAACGACCTTCGGGCATATCGAACCAGGCGCCTTCGGAAAAAGTTTCCTCTTTAGGGTAAAACCCCAGATAGCGGGTCAGTTCCATCAAAAAAATCAGGTGCATGTCGGCATAACCGGCTTGTCTTTTATCGAGTTCACGTATGAAATGCACCGTGAAGTTAAACAAAGGCACATTGGGCTCTTCCTCTCTAATTGTTTTAAGGAGTACTTCAGCCACAAAAAGGGCCATACTGCTTTTAACAACGTGCGGGTGTATTTGTTTTAAGGCCTCCGAACAAACAACTTCCTTAATGCGTTGCAACTGCAATTTTTCGTTGTTATAAACAACCATATCGAGCAGTGTCAGCGGTTGAAAAAGGGCTAATTTGCCGGAACTTTTCTTACTGTGTACGCCATTGACCATATAAGACCTGATGCCCAGTTCTTCGGTATATATTTTACAAATGATGCTGTTGTCGTTATATTTAAAGTGCCTCAAAACGATGCCCCGTGTAGAAACCAGCATGGGTTAAATGTATCAGTTGATAAACAGAATTTTTGTCACAAAGGTTTTTGAGCCATCGGTATTGCTGCAGAATACGAGGTAAACACCTGTTTTTACTTTTTCTCCATTCAGGTTGCGTCCGTTCCATATAGCCTGCCCGCCTTCGGCAATGGTTGAATACACGAGGTTGCCGGCCACATCGGTAATTTTCACATCCACATCGGTTACCAGGCCTTTTATGGCAATATAGCCGTTGTAATTTTCCCTGACAGGATTAGGGAAAGCATACACATTGCCGTACTCTTCGCTGCCCATAGTGGAAGTGCCTTTATAAGAGATGATGCCCTGTGCCGTGCCAAAGAAAACCTCGCCGTTTTCATGATTGATGCCAATAGATTTTATACTGTTCGAAAACAAGGGGCTGTTATCGGTATCGAAATGAAGGATTTCTTCAGTGCCATCGGCCGACAGGAGGAAAACGCCTGAGCTGGCAGTGCCTATCCATTTGCGGTTGGCACCATCAACAGCTATGGCGGTTACAGTTTCGCTTTCAAGAAGATACTGGTTGTAACCGTTGAGCGTAACGAGTATTTGCTGGGCATCGAAATTCTGGCCGGAAAAAACATTGCCTGGAGAATAAAACACAGCCACACCTTTGTCGGTGCCCACCCATATCTCGCCGTTCAGGTCAACAGCCATAGATACTACGTTTGCGCTCGGCAGATTGCCATTGCCAACTACAGTGTTAAGTTTTTTGGCTTTGTCATCAGCCGTATTGGCAAGTGTGCCGTTATCGTTAAAAACGATGATACCGTTGCCCCTGCCCACAATGACCCATTTCTGATTATACTGGTCTATAACCACTTCTCCTATCACATTGTCGTTAACCAGCGAGGGAAAATTATAGGTGTACCACTGGCCGGCAGGCGTTTTTACAGATAGGATATTGGTAACACTCGAATTGGTTACCCAAAGGTTGTTGTCGTTATCGAATGCCAGGCCACCGACACCAATCCAGTAAAAAGATTGCGATGGTGCCAAGGTGCTGTTCAAATCGGTGTAGATATTGGAAAATTGTCCGTTATAAAATTCTAACAGGCCACACCTCCACGAGCCGGCATACACCCGTTTATTGTTGGTTGGGTCAACCGCAATGGTTACAATATCGTGTACGGTATCAAAACCACCAAAAACAGTTTTGTCAATATTACTCCATTTTTCATCAACAAACGAAAATATGCCGTCGGAGTTGTACATGTTATTCCATGTGGACTCGTCCCTCAGGCCGGGCGCCACCCACACATCGCCGTTAAAGGCTGAAATTTTAAATACATTACTTGTGCCAGGGCCATTGGGAAAAACCGAAACACACCAACCATTAGGGTCATACATGACCAAGCCAAGGTTTTTATCGGCCATCCATATAAAATTTGCTGCATCTATAATAGTGTGCTGCGGCTCTATAAAACGGCCAAAATAATCGAACACACCGCGTACCATGGTTAAACTGGTATCATAAACCAGAGAATAAAATTCGTACGAAACCACCAAACGTCCGGTGCTTTGAACAACATTCCTGTTTTTCCCGGAAAAAATGGTATCCAGATAATGCCATTGCCCGCCTTCCTTGTAATAAATGGTATCGGCAGCAGTTCCGGGGGTATTCCTGTTGACAATAAGCCGGCCTGCAAAGCAAACGGCGAATGAAAATTTATCGTAATAGTCATTAATGGTAGTATCCCTGTGCCAATATTCAAAATTGGCCAAATTGGGTTCGTTTTTATCGGCGAAGAAGATGCCTGCTTCGGTCGCTGCATAAAAGACATTTCCGTCGAAAGCCAGATCCATGACCTCGATACGGGTACCCTGCGGCCCTATGTAATACGTATTTTTAATTTCATACCGCATCAGGTCTAGTTGAACAATACCAAACCCGCAGCTCAGGTAAGCCATATTGCCCACAAACAAAATCTTATTTATGTTTTTCTTACCGGGTATATTTTTACGTTTAATATCGGAAATATTCACAATCTGGTTGCCGACATACAGGTCGATATTGGAGTTTTTATAGGCAATAACAAGGGTGCCTGTGTTTTGATGATAAGCAATATTAGAAATGCCAATATCCGACAAACCGTTAATTTTAGTCATTCTGTTAATACTGTAATCGTCTCTTCTCAGGTAGAAAAGCGACGACTGTGTGGCGCAAAAAATCCTGTCGCCGGCATCGCCCACAGCAATGGCTTGTAAATAAGGCAGATGGTCGCGCCATTCTCCGATAGGAATACCCTGCGCCAGCAAGCTGTTGAAAAGGAAAAAAGCAAGTATGAAAAAATTTGTTTTGAGGAAGGCAAAATGCTTCATTCGGTAAGTATTTATGGGGTCGGAATAGTAAATAACTTTTTTTAATTGAATTTATTATACAACGACTCTAATTTAAAAAAACAAAGTTATTTTTATTTTTGTAATTTTATTACAAAAATACAGTATGAACAGAATTTGCAGTTTGCTTAACATTCAATATCCGATAATTCAAGGCGGTATGATATGGTGCAGCGGATGGAAACTGGCCAGTGCCGTAAGCAATGCGGGCGGGTTAGGTTTAATAGGCTCCGGTTCGATGAATCCCGACTTGCTTCATGAACATATCACCCAATGCAAAAAAGCCACCTCCCATCCTTTTGGTGTGAACATACCGCTGCTTTTTTCGCATGCTGAAGCGTTTATTCATATTTGCATTGAAGAAAAAGTACCTGTGGTATTTACTTCGGCTGGCAACCCAGCAAAATATACCGCTTTATTAAAGCAGAACGGCATTAAGGTGGTGCATGTGGTAGCCAATGTACGCGGCGCATTAAAGTGCCAGGAGACAGGTGTTGACGCTATAGTGGCTGAGGGTTTTGAAGCCGGTGGCCATAACGGTAAAGAAGAAACCACCACCCTGGTTCTGATACCCATGGTTAAAAAAGCTGTTACCATTCCTGTAATAGCAGCCGGAGGCATTGCAACCGGCAGGGGTATGCTGGCGGCTTTTGCCCTGGGTGCCGAAGGCGTGCAGATAGGAAGCCGCTTTGCAGCCTCCGAGGAATCGTCGGCTCACATCGCTTTTAAACAAATGATAGTCAATGCCAAAGATGGCGACACCCAGTTGTGTTTGAAAAAACTTGTCGGCGTCAGGTTATTGAAAAATAAATTTTACAATGAGGTTGAAAAACTAGAACTGGCGGGTGCTTCCGTAGAAGAACTATCAGCTTTGCTGGGCAGGGGCCGTGCACAAAAAGGTATGTTTGAAGGCGATACGGAAGAAGGCGAACTTGAAATAGGACAGGTGTCGGGTATTATCAGCGAAATACTACCGGCAGGGAAAATTGTAAAAAATATTATTTCGGAATATAACGAGGCTTTGGAGGAAATTATACAGCAGAAATTCAAGCTATAATTAGCAGGCATTTATGTTGTTTTTTCTATTTGAATTGTATATTAGGGCAAACATCCAACACTCTGAAAATCAACAACAAAATCGTTATTAACCGTTAGTAACGGCTTTTTTGGCACGGTGCACTTATACAAGTTTGTAATCAAGATACCCTTTATTCTATTTCTTCGTCACCATTTCGGTGCGGTTGTCGTAATTGACCCAATATTTGCCCTTTTCAATGTCGTTTATATTAACCTCTTTACCGTAACCGTCGAGAATGAAGTTGCCTTTCTCATCGTATATTTCGTAAAGTGTTTCCGAAGAGAAATAAATCCAGTCGCTTACCCGTGTTGAAATCAGGTACAACTCTTCGTCTTTCGAAAAGTATTTACATTCTTTGGAAATTCTTTCCACACCTGACTTGTCAATATGTTTGATACGAAAAACATTATATTTGGTATTGAAGCGGGGTTCATAAATAAAATTATTTTCTCCCACCGAATCCCGCGGGTACAATTCCCCGATAGTAATCCACTTTCCCCACCTGAATTGTTCAATAAAAAAAGGTTTATCATCAATAATTCCTGTAATATTCCAGTTCAGTTTATTGGTTTTCTTATCTATTTTAGGAGTCCCGTATGCAAACACCGTAGTGGATTCCAGCACATTGGCGTTAACTACTTCCGGCCGGCAGCCTGCTTCATGTTTAATCCTGATGATTACTTTCTGCCCATCGGCAAGTTTCAGATTATTGAAATCTATTTCAAATGAATTGGAACGTATTTCATCGTCGGTAAGAATATCGTTAACATAAACCGCTTTAATACAATAAACTTCTCCGGTAGTATCGATAGCCGGATTAATTACATACACATTTTTACCCTGATAGGTACCCTTTATAATATACTCTTGTCCCCTTGCTGGAGTGAAGTTGAACACAAAAAGCAAAAGCAAAAGCGACAAAAATTTCATCGTTCAATTTTCAAACTGCAATAATAACATCAAATTACATAATATGCAAATAGATTTTTTAAAATATTTGTGCCGATTGATTTGCAAGAATTATTTTACTCAATTTTATTTTTAGGTGTTAAAAGAACAATATATCTAAATTTTAATATTTTTTTTGCTATTTCATTATTTTAGTTTATGATTAAATACCTAAATTTGTTATAAAAAATAAACCGTTCTTTATGAAAAGATTCATTACACTTCCATCCATCACACTGATTTTCATCTTTTTACTATTAAATCAAAGCCTCTTTTCTCAAAGCATTAAAATCTTCGAAAATCAAAAATCTTATTTCACTTTAAATAAATCGGAGATTGATGTTCTCAATATAAGTGCAGCTATAAGCGAAATAACCTTTAAAACCGTTCAAACTCCTGCGGGTATTTTTTCATTGCCGGAGATAGAGGGTTATATGAAAGACAATAAGCCGGGTTGTCCAGCCCTGCCGGTAATGCATAAGATTATTGAGGTACCTGCTAACGCAGACGTTGAGTTTAAAGTAATTTCTAAAACCGTGCAGGAATATTACTTGCCAGATTATCTTATAGCATACCCCATTTATCCATCCCAGCACTCAATTTCAAAAAGTGAAGACCCTCAAAAAGTGGCTTTTGATTACAATGCCATTCTTTATGGCAAAAACAGCTTTATTGAACACGCTATACTGGCATATAAAGAAGCAGGCTATATGCGCGGCTCACGCCTGGGGGTTCTCAGCTACAGGCCCCTGGATTACAATCCCGTTACAAAAAAAATAAAGGTCACAACACAAATTCAGTTCGAAGTAATTTTTAAAAATGCCGACCATGCCACAACGGCCCAATTAAAAGCCAAAACCTATTCGCCTTACTTTTCGGGTCTAAATCAGAAATTTATTTTTAACCAACAACCTGAACTTAAAAGCAACCTGACACAATATCCCGTATCCTACGTTATTGTTTCAGACATTATGTTTCAATCGGCTTTGCAACCATTTATTCAATGGAAAACCCAAAAAGGTTTTAAAGTTATTGAAGCCTATACCAACAACCCCAATGTGGGTACCACAACAACGTCTATTAAAAGTTACCTCCAAAACCTCTACAATTCGGCCACACCAGGCAATCCTGCCTTTTCGTTTGTACTGCTGGTAGGCGATGTAGCACAGGTGCCTTCTTTTACAGGGACCACAGGCGGCCACCTTACCGACCTTTACTATGGCGAATATACAGGCGATAAAATTCCCGAAGTCTATTACGGCAGGTTTTCGGCAACTAATGTCAATGAACTTCAACCCCAGATTGACAAAACCCTGCAATATGAAAAA
>JAKIYU010000061.1 GCA_022708385.1 Bacteroidota bacterium
GGTATTGCCAAAAGTGATATTGATGGTCAGTTTGGCGTTGATGGCCCAGCCGTTGGCGTCGAGAACAGGCGCCAGGTTGCGTTTGCGCAATTTAAGCCAAGCTAGTATCATAGAAGGCCCCGAAATAGCCAGTATCACACCCAGCAAAGCCAGTGGCATCTTCCACCATACGAGGTTGAGAAAACCTGACAATATAGCCGCCAGTACTGAGCCGATAGCGCCTAAAGCCAGCCCTATAGCAGCAAAGATACCTACAAATTTCCCGATGTCAAATGGTTGCTGGGGAGCGGTATGAGGCGCCAGAGCCGCAGGTGTGGCGCTTGCTGGCTCTGAGGTTATCGACTTAGTCAAACCTTCATCGGCCTTGGCTGCCGTTTTTTCGATGCCGGCCGTGGCCGTGGCCTGTACTTTTTCTTCACGTGCTGAGGCAAACTTTTCCACCTGCTTCGAAATGAACTTCGAAAACTTACGGTAAGGCGACCAGAATGCCTGGCGGATGCTGATGGGATTCTCTATAATCTTAATAATTGTAGCATCCCAGTCGAGGCCGTCATTGTCGAAGAAAAGAGCATTGCGCCCCACAATAATATCATCAAAATCACCATCAGTGAAAGCGGCCACAATGGTCATCTTTTCATTTTTAACCTTTGAAAAACAGTCGCAATAAATCAGGCATATTCCACTCAGGCCTGCCATAGCGCTTTGTTTAGCCATGTCGGTCACTTTAATGCACAAATCACAACTGCGTTGGTCTATATACAGGCGCCCTGCCTGAAAAATGGCCTTTGAGTCGGCCTTGTAAAAATCATGAAAAGTTACAAAATTATTAAGCAACCTGAATAAATCGCGGTAATAACGCACCAGTTTATCTACTTTTGCAATATTATCTGCTTGCTCGGCCAATTTTAAATCTTCTTCAATAAGGCCTAAAATTTTTTCCTTGCTGTTATCGGCAAGGCTGCCTTTTATTACATCTATCCCAAGGGGCTCTATATTATCGCCACATTTTTCGTCAAGCCATAAAGCATAGGCATCAAATGAACTGCACAAGGCTTCCCATTCTGTTTCCGAAAGTGCTTGTTTATCTTTATACACCTGCGAAACCACGAGCTTGTAAAACGTTGCTACAGCCTTTTCCCATGCAGGATTTAAACCGCCTTTCAGGGGCAGCGGCCTGCCGGGTTCCACTAATGCCAGAGGCAAGGTGGCTATGTCATCCATATTTTCGGTAAGTTCTTTCTGGCTGATAGCTTCAAAGCGCGACAAAACATTATTAAGTGCGCTGGCTGCTGATGGCTCAAACGCTGCCAGGCGACAACGCACATAATAATCATTTACTTTTGTTTTAATAAGATTAAGCACTTCAAAAGCTTCACCGGTAGCAGCACCATAGGGACATATTTGGGTTTTATTATCCAAAGCCTTTTGCTGCCATGCCAGGTAATCTTCACATTGTTTGTAGTAGTTGTTTACTAGTTCTGACGTAATGCCGGCTTTGCCACTCCTGTCATTAACACCACCGAAAGTTGTAATTATATGATTAATAATTTCCTTAATTGCAGGCTCATCAGTGCTGTCTTCAGTAATAACACCATCGCCGTTAAACCTCGTATGGGCAAAAATACGCAGGGTATCGGAGGTATCCTCAACGCTCAGGTGTTTGAGTGCACCTTTGCCTAAATTTTCTAGTATCTGATGGGCAGAGGCAAGCAATATACTGCCCTCATCATCATTATCATTGATAGCCGACAGCGGCATAATGTCCGAGCGCAGCAGCAGGTCATCAGGATTTTTGAGTACTTTTAATGCCCATTTAACGGCAGCAATTATCTCAGGTGTGCGTATGCGCCCGTCTTTATCATGGTCAATGTAGGCTAAAGTTTTAAAGTCAATTTCCAGACCATGTACAGGGCAACTTAATGCCGTCCATAGCTTTTTGTCGAGAAACTCAATGTTCAGTAAATCACAACCTGTTTCAATGTTGACACGGTTCACACCCCCTATGCGTGCAAACTGCCAGATGTGGTCATTATTACTCATTTTATAAGGTTTGTTTTATACAAAAGTAGTATTTTATACGTTTGTTATTTGAAATTTTTGGTAAATTTGCTTCCTATTTAAAACTGCATGAAAAAATTTTTGTTTGTAGCACTGCTTTTTCCCTGCCTTTTAAGCTTGGCGCAGGAAACCGATGTGTTCTTTTACCAGAGAGCTCTCGACCATAAAAACAACGGGCGCTATAACGAAAGTCTGGCCGACCTTGACAAAGCCATTTCCATAAACAATAATAAAGCTCCTTACTTTTTTGCAAGAGCAAGTGTAAAAATGTCCTTGCAAAAGGATAAAATGGCGCTGAAAGATTTTAATACCTGCCTGTCGCTTGCCCCAGCTGATACCCTTGCCTACATCGAACGTGGTCTTCTCAGATTCCGTTTAAACGATAAAAGGGGCGCCGTAAGGGACTTTACCAAAGCACTTGAGCTGGACAAGGGAAACTACAGGGTTTTTATTTACAGAGCTGAATCAAAAGCTATTCTTAGCGATTTTATGGGAGCAATTGGCGATTACACTGTTTTCCTTGATAAATACCCCGACAGTACCTTGTATTTGTACCCCAGAGCCTGCAGTAAAATTGAACTGAAAGATTATACCGGCGCTATAGAAGACCTCAACAGTTTCATTAAATGGGATTCGGCAAACGTGAATGGCTTTATCAAAAGAGGTATTGCCTACTTTGATGTTGATAAACTTCCCGAAGCTAAAGATGACTTTAGCAAAGCCATTGCCCTGGATGATAAAAACGCTGAAGCCTTTTACCGAAGAGGTATTTTGCTCAAAAAAGAAGGCCAGACACAAGCGGCATGTCTCGATTTAAGCCGTGCAGGCGAACTGGGCCATGTGCTGGCTTACGGAGCTATTAAGGTGCTCTGCAATAACAACGATAGCAACCTGCCAAACAAGTGATAATTTAAATGCTAGATAATTATTACATTATCTTGGGCATACCCCCTACGGCTACCACCGAAGAAATTAAAAAAGCTTTCCGCCTTAAAGCGAAAATCTTTCACCCCGATGTTAATAAAAGCTTTAATGCCAAGCTTAAGTTTCAACTGCTTAATGAGGCATATCAGATTCTATCTGATACAGAAAAAAGAAAAGCCTATGATTATAAATGGAAAACCCGTTACGGGGCTTCTTTTCACAATAGACATAAAACTCCGGAATATAAACAGCCTTCAAATAATGGCAATTATTATAAAGCGTACACCTCTTACAAAAAGTATGAGGCAAAAATTGAAAAAACATTTGTTGACGATTTCTTATTTTATTTTCTCATTATTATTGGCGTCTTTTCTGTAATTATGGGCGTCCTTCATCTAATTTATAAGGAATGGCGGGGTATCGACAGCCTCAGCCAGCTTGTATTAGGCTTATGGTTGTTGTATTTGTTGTTGTCGGGCTGGAGGTATATTGCGAAAGACTAACAAATAATACTTATTCTTTTGAAATGCGGAATTATTAAATTTGTAAAAATTTTAAGCACAATGTTATGCGATTAATGGTATTTTTCGGACTCTTTCTGCCCGTTCTTATTGCGGGTGGTAGCGTTTATATGTTTAAAATCAATAAAATTGTTCTCAAACTTATTGTGGCTTTCAGTGGCTCTTACCTTCTTTCCCTCGTTTTTAATGAACTATTACCTCGAATATACAACATCCTTGCTATACAATCTCTCTCTGACACACAAAATAATCTTATACATAATCATGAAGGTCATGCACCACATTACATTATCGGACTGTTAATACTCGCCGGTTTTTTTATTCAGTTGCTTCTCGATTATCTGACCAAAGGTATTGAACACGGACATACGGGACATCCCCATATTCATGAAGGTAAATGCGAAGACAACCATATACACCATACTTCTGTTATACCTGTGCTGATTGGCCTTTGCCTTCACTCTTTTCTTGAGGGAATGCCGCTTGCAGACGGCTTAAGCAATGTAAATCTTCAAAACAGACTGCTTGCAGGTATTATTATTCATAACATCCCTATTTCTATCGTCCTCGTATCCCTTATGTTGCAATTCCGCTTTTCTATGCCCAAAGCATTTTCATTTCTCATGCTCTTTGCGCTTGCTTCGCCTGCCGGTGCCCTGCTGACACACTTTTTTGGCAGCCAGCTTATGGCTGGTTCCGATTACTTTTTTAATTACATAATGGCTATTGTAGTGGGCATTTTCCTCCACATTTCAACCACCATACTTTTCGAAACCGACGAAGGTCATAAATTTAATATCCTGAAATTCATTACCATGATGGTTGGTGTATTTGCAGCACTCATTCATTTTTAACTTTTTTTAATACATTGTTTTAATTTAAACTGTTTCTAAATAAAAATTAATGTTTATTTTTGTAAAAAATTAATTTAAACTTATTAGATATGTCAGTATTAGTTGGAAAAAAAGCGCCATTATTTAATGCAGAAGCCGTTATCAATGGCGGGGAGTTTGTCGAGAACTTCTCCTTAGAACAGTATTTAGGTAAAAAACATGTAGTTTTTTATTTTTATCCCCTTGATTTTACATTTGTATGCCCTACCGAAATCCTAGCTTTTCAGGAAAAAATGCCGGAATTTGAGAAACGTAATGTAGCTGTTGTCGCCTGTTCAATTGATTCAAAATTTTCGCATTGGGCATGGCTTAATACCGAGCTTAAGGATGGTGGTATAAAAGGTGTAAAGTACCCAATTGTGTCCGATTTGTCGAAATCCATTGCTGAAAATTATGGTGTATTAGCGGGCAATTATGAGTATAACGAAGAAGGCGAAATGGTATTTGTGGGCGCACCAGTTGCGTACCGCGGACTTTTTCTCATCGACAAGAATGGCATTGTACGACATCAGGTAGTTAATGATTTACCACTGGGCCGCAGTATTGACGAAGCCATCCGCATGGTTGATGCTTTACAGTATTTCGAAGAGAATGGTGAAGTATGCCCTGCCAATTGGAAAAAAGGAGAAGCCGCTTTGAAAGCAACACACGAAGGTGTTGCTGATTATCTGGGCAAAAAATAACGCCTTAAACAATTTTTTTATTATAAAAGCTGTTCAATTAATATTTTTGAATGGCTTTTTTATTTTATTTTTTTATTTAAAAATAAAATATATTTGTAAGGATAAAAAATGGGACATTATTTTCAATTTATTAAGCATGAAAAATTTACTATCAACTATAGTTCTAAGTTTTATTTTAATTCTTAATCTGTGTGCACAAAGTTCTGTCGAAGAGCTTTTCTATATCTCTTTCGATGTGGATGCCGAAACAGCTAAAGATTATCGTAAGCAAATTATCGAAAAGTCACCTGGCTCAATGTATGCCATGTATTGCGAAGGATGGTTTAAGACAAAATCCGACAGCGCTGAAGATGCTTTGAATATTGCAAATAAACTTGTTGAAAAGTATCCTGATTTTGTGTTTAGCTATTTACTCAGAGGCAATTGTCATTTTTATCTGAAAGATTACGCAAAAGCCATGCAGGAGTACAACAAAGTTATACAGCTTGATCCCAAAGAAAGCGGTGGTTTTCATAACAGAGGTGTTTGCAAGTATTTTCTTGAAGATTACAGAGGCGCTATTACCGATTACGATAAAGCATTGGAGCTGGATTCGAATTTTGCCAAAACATATTACCGCAGGGGGTTGGCAAAAATTAAAATCGGTCGCATCGACGACGGGTGCCTCGACTTGAGCAAAGCCGGTGAAATGGGCTTCCTTGAAGCCTACGACGAAATAAAAAAACAATGCAGATAATTCATCTTATTTATTAACCTCATAAACTTTTATCAATATGGCAGATTTTATATACGAAAAACCATTTCAGATTGAAAATGATACCACGCAATACAGATTGCTTACCAAAGACTTTGTTAAAGTTATTGAAGCTGGTGGCAGAAAAATTCTTAAAGTTGAACCTGAAGCTCTTACTGTGCTTGCCCGCGAGGCTATCTTTGACCTTTCGTTTTTCCTGCGCACATCGCATCTCGAAAAACTGGCTAAAATTATTGATGATCCCGAAGCTACAGATAATGAACGCTTTGTAGCTTATACCATGTTGCAAAATACGGTTATTTCTGCTAACGGACAACTACCCTGGTGTCAGGATACCGGCACGGCTATAGTTATTGCCAAGAAAGGTGAGCAGGTTTGGACCGATGGTAACGATGCCGAGTTTTTATCAAAAGGCATATACAAAACTTACAACGATAAAAACCTTCGCTATTCTCAGATTATTCCCTACACCATGTTTGATGAGAAAAATTCAGGCTCAAACTTACCGGCTCAAATTGATATTTATGCCACACAAGGCCTCAAGTATGAATTTCTTTTTGTCACCAAAGGTGGAGGTTCGGCCAATAAGACTTTTCTTTATCAGCAATCAAAATCGCTGCTAAACGAAACTTCCTTTATTAAATTTGTAAAAGATAAAATTAAAGAGCTTGGCACTTCGGCTTGCCCGCCATACCACCTGGCGCTTGTAATTGGCGGAACATCGGCTGAAGCTACTCTCAAGGCTGTTAAAGAAGCCTCAGCAGGCTATCTTGACCATCTTCCAACAACGGGCAATGCGAGCGGGCGTGCTTTCAGAGATATAGAATGGGAAAAGAAAATCGAGAAAATCTGCCAAGACTATGGCGTGGGTGCGCAGTTTGGTGGAAAATATTTTGCACATGATGTCAGGGTTATACGTATGCCGCGTCATGCGGCCTCGTGTCCTGTTGGCATGGGAGTTAGCTGCAGTGCCGACCGCAACCTTAAAGCCTATATCACTGAAGATGGCGTTTTTATAGAACAACTCGAGAAAAATCCGCAACGCTTTATGCCTTCACAGGCTCCACAACTCGAAAAAGCTGTCGAAATTAACATCGACAGACCCATGAAAGAAGTCCTGGCCGAATTAACCAAATATCCTGTCAAGACAAGGCTAAGCCTTACTGGTACGCTTATAGTTGCCAGAGATATAGCCCATGCACAAATCAACAAAATGCTCGATGAAGGCAAACCCATGCCCGAATATTTTAAAAATCACCCCATATATTATGCAGGCCCTGCCAAAACACCCCAGGGTATGGCATCGGGTAGTTTCGGTCCTACTACAGCCGGCCGGATGGATTCTTATGTTGACCGCTTCCAGAGTTTGGGCGGCTCGCTTATAATGGTAGCCAAAGGCAACCGTAACAGCGATGTGATAAATGCCTGCAAAAAATATGGAGGCTTCTTCCTGTGCTCTATTGGCGGACCCGCTGCTATACTTGCTGCCGAAAATATCAAATCGGTCGAAATAGTCGATTTCGAAGAACTGGGCATGGAAGCTGTGCGAAAAATTTATGTCGAAAACCTTCCGGCTTTTATTATGACCGATGATAAAGGCAATGACTTTTTTGATGCTTATAATAAATAATTGTATTTTTTGTGGAAAAAGTAATTTTGCCTATCTAGGTAAGGTCAAAAAAAAATTACATCATGAAAAAACTTATATTTATAGGCATTGTTGTAGCAACAGCTTTGCTTTATCTTGCTGCCGGAAAGCCCCATGACACTGTGGGAAAGCATATAAAAAAAGATAAAGAGGTTATTTACCCTCCTGTGCTTCTTAATCCCCTTGAAGCTACCTATGTACCTGATTCTGTATGCAGTTTTACCTGGTCAAAAATCAATTCCTGTCGCGTATATGAAATTTATATTTCATCCATGGCCGATTTTTCAGATGGGGTGCGTGAAGCTTCAAAGGATACCTCTTTTTCGTATAATATCAAATCTTTAAACACAGATACTGTTTTTTGGAAAGTAAGGGCATTTAAAAACACAAATAAGTACAATAAATGGAGTGCCGCATCCTATTTCATGTATGGCACTGAACCTGTCAAAGTTATTAAATATCCGCCACCTACACGTTGTAACGGCGATTGTGCCCATTGTCCCCATCGATGTGGAAGATGATTACCACCATCAGGCTATTAAAAACTGATTTATAAACCTAAGGTTTTTGATAGATGCACCAGCAGATCATATTTTATCCGAATTAATCATTAGATGTTTTGTAAAAACGAACTAAAGATTAATTCGGGTTAATAGAACCTTATTTTTTGTTGTAAACTTAATCTTAAAAATATATGTAAATTTACAAAAAAATGCACAATGATTTATTTTAAAAAATTAATGAGATTAAATTTTATGAAAAACTACATGTTTATAATTTTTCTGATATGCAGCCTGCAACTAAGCTCTCAAACTGCAACCAATTTTACATGCAACGACTGTAGCGGTACAACTTACGACCTGTTTACAGAACTTGATGCAGGAAAAGTGGTGGTTATTTGTTGGGTAATGCCCTGTGGGTCGTGCGTAGCACCTGCTCTTAGCGCATATAATATTGTGGCAGGATATCAGGCTTTGCATCCAAATAAAGTATTTTTTTATCTAGCCGATGATTTTGCCAATACCAATTGTGCAACACTCGACAACTGGGCTTCAAGCAATAATATTCCATCTTCTGCTTTTTCGCTGCGTTTTTCCAATGCCTCAATAAACATGTCGGATTACGGCACTTTGGGTATGCCAAAAATTGTTGTTCTGGGTGGCCATAACCATAATGTTTTCTATAATGTCAACGATGCCGTTAACCAAACTGCTTTAAGCGATGCCATTAATGAGGCGCTTGAATCAACAGGCACTTTAGAAAACTTTGTAGCAACTCATAAAAGAAATATATTTATATATCCTAACCCTACAAATAACTCAATCAGCATTTCTCTCCGAAATAAAAATTCCGACGCCCTGTACTGTGAAGTTTATAATTATCACTTTTCTTTGGTTATCAATCAGATGTTTTGCAATGAGTCCTTAAATTTAGATTGCAAGGGCTTGGCCAAGGGATTATATTATGTGGTTATTAGAAATTCAAAAAATCGCATCGTAGGTTTTAATAATTTCACTGTTGGTGAATAAAATGAAAAACTTCTGATAATAGTTTGCCTTACTGGTTTGCCTAATCATGCTTAAACCCACTATTATTCTTTTCTATCCTGCTACCGTTCCCGAAAATCATCAACGTTTTTCGATGCCTTATGCTTTGTTATATCTCGAAAGGGCAATTCGGGATTTGAATATTAATGTTGTAATTATTGATGAAGACATATCTCCAGATTATAAAAATACTATTACTCAGTATGCCGAAACTCTTTTAATGGTGGGTGTGAGCTGCATGACAGGCCGACAGTTAAAAGGGGGAATAGCTTTTTCGCAATACATCAGGGACTTATTTCCTCATGTGAGCATTGTGTGGGGAGGCTGGCATCCTTCGGTGCTGCCCGAAGAAACACTTAGAGAAAATTTTATTGATTTTGTGGTACACGGACAGGGCGAAATGCCATTCAGAGATTTGGTTTTAGCAATAATAAATAAATGGAGCTTTTCTTCAATAAAAGGCCTTGCTTACAAAATTAATGGCAAAATCCATATAAACGACAGATTGCCTTATTCGGCTACAAAACACCTTCCTGCTGTAAACTTCGACTTAATAGATATAAACAAATACCTGTGTGACGGTACTCTGGTTTATTTCGCCAGTCATGGTTGTATTTATGAATGCGGCTTTTGTGCTATGAGTACGCAGTACAAAAAGAAGTGGTTTCCCAAGGATATTACACAAATTATTGACGAGTTAATATGGCTTCAAGGAAAAACCGGCTTTAAATGGCTTAATTTTCAGGACGACAACTTTTTTGTAAACCGCTCTTTTACTGTGTCTTTGTGTAAAGCAATAATAGACAGTGGATTAAAGTTTGAATTTGTTACATCGGGGCATGCCCGAAACGTGTTAATGTTTTCAGATTCCGATATAAATCTGCTGTATAAAGCGGGATGCCGTAAAGTGTATATAGGCGCAGAATCGGGCTCCCAGAAAGTTCTCGATTTAATTAATAAAAAAGATACTGTTGAAGATAATTTTGCGGTTTTAAAAACATTGAAAAAACATCAGATTATTACAGTTTTTTCAACCATGGTGGCGTTGCCGGAAACCCCCGTAGAGGATGTAAAGATGACTTTGAACATGCTGCGCAAGGGGAAACTTATTGATAAAGACCTTGAAACATTGATTTTTTACTATACACCTTTTCCCGAAACACCATTGTACGCATTAGCGCTTGCTCATGGATTCAAACCTCCGCAAAATACAGCCGGCTGGAGTAATTATACAATGTTTAACACCGAAATACCCTGGCATAAAAAACATTTCAGAAAAAAGCTGGAGTATTTTTATAATTATTATTTCCCTTTTTATAACAAACAGGTTTTAAATCTGGCACCCGATGAACTTAAAATGTATGTCAGGGTATTTCTGAGTTTATTTGGCCGACTAAATAGATGGCGTTTTAAGCTTAATTTTTTTATCTTTCCGTTTGAGGCCCGTTTGATGTTATACTTTGTGAAACGCTACAACCGTACTTACGGGAAGCGTTTTTGTTTCAGCGGTACTTGGAGCTTTTATGAAAACAGGTATTTTTAAGAAGAAAGGTGGTAAAGTAATAAAAAAAACTGCCTATTACAGCAGTTTTTTTTAATTAATTTTTTTGAAATATTATTAAAGGGGGAGGTATAGTGTACCTGAGTAATTGTTTTTTACCCAGTCGATTCTATAATGGGTTGGGCAAGTGCTGCCTGTAACAGTTTGCTGATTTGCGTCGTAACCGAATGTGATGGTGGCTTGTTTGCCTTCGGAAGGTATGTTGTGTACTTTAACACCTGCGCAGGGGTCCCAACTGCATTGCTGTTTGAATAAGATATCCTGTGTGATTTGGGTGTAGAAATTTTCACCATTTCTGTTGATGC
>JAKIYU010000062.1 GCA_022708385.1 Bacteroidota bacterium
TTTAAATCTGTTCCTGTCCAGGCGATATCGACAGTATCCCCCACCTGAAAGACTTCCCCGCCATTGGGATAGGTTAACTCTATTGTAGGTTCAGGTGCAATAATAAAGCAGTTATTGCTTACGTCGTTAAGGGTATTGTTATCAACATCGGTTATTTTTACCTTACAGAAATAGGAAGGATTGTTGGGAACGGTCCATTGGTAGGAAGTAAGGTTGGCAGGGACATTATTTGAAATATTTAACCAACTGGCGCCATTATCGACAGAATATTGTAACCGGAGGCTTGTGGAAGCGGTGGTGTGCCACTGTATATTTTTAACCTCCCCCACATAATATGTTTCACCGCCATTTGGTGCCACCAGTGCAAAAGCCGGCATTACAATCTGAAATACATTATCACTTATATCAACCACGTTCTGATTATTCCAATAGGTTACCCTTACCTTGGCGTTGGCTGATTGTATGAAAGGAATATCCCACGAATGGGAGCCGCCATTATCATCGCTCCATCCCCAGTATAAATAATTCCACGACAGCCCGTCATTTAAAGAATACTCAATGTAAATTGAACCACTTATGCCTGAACCTGTCCATGAAATGGTTTGTGTGGAGTTGGCTTCCCACACTTCTCCCCCGTTTGGCGTTACCAATGTAATACTCTGGCTTCTAAGGCTGGTTGCAGTAAAAATAAATAAAGATAAATAACTGAAAAAATATGCTTTTTTAAAGAATAATCCTCTCCTCATTGTTTGTCTATTAAAATAAATCCCGTTAATGATTACACAAATTTAATTAAATAAGTTTATAAAACTATCATTTTAAACATACAATTTATTCCCGATTTTATAAAAAAAGATTAAGAAATAATATAGCCTTGAAAAAATTAACAATTTTAAAATATTGAAATTCAATTACATAAAATATATTTTAAATATTTTAGTACTTTGTTATACATAGTACTGTTTTTTGTATTATATTTGTCGCATGAATTTGAACATCGAAAATAACAAAGCGCAGATGCGCAAAGGGGTGCTTGAATTATGCATTTTAAGCATGTTAAGGCAAAGGGATATGTATGTATCAGACCTTCTTGATGAAATGAAAAACGCTCGTTTGCTTGTAGTAGAGGGCACTTTATACCCTTTGCTAACACGTCTGAAAAATGAAAATTTTCTTACCTACCGTTGGGAAGAGTCAAAAATGGGCCCCCCACGTAAATATTATAAGATTACCGAAGAATTGAACAAAGGCTGGCGAGAGCTAATATTATCAGTAAATAAAATTATAAATCAAAATATATAAAGAGCAATGAAAAAAACAGTTACAGCCAACATAGGCAATTTGATATTTCACTTAGATGAAGATGCTTATGAGCTACTTACCAGGTATCTGACGGGTTTAAAGAGCAAATACAAGGACACCCAGGGGCATGAAGAGATTATAAGTGATATTGAATCGCGTGTGGCTGAGATATTACAGATGAAGTTATCAAATGCAAAGCAGGTAATAAACATAGAAGATGTAAACCATGTGATAGAAATTATGGGAAAGCCTGAGGACTTTGAAGGCGGCAACAACGTTGAAAATGACACAGATGATGACAAATACAGAAAGTTATACAGGGATGATGATGATAAGATTGTAGCGGGTGTTTGCAGTGGTATCGGGGCCTATTTCAGCACCGACCCGTTATGGGTAAGGATAGCATTTATTGTTACCACATTGTTGTTTTCTGCAGGTATATGGATATACCTGATACTGTGGCTTATAGTTCCCAAGGCAAAAACCACCAAAGAAAAGCTGGAAATGAGAGGAAAAAAAATCAATATATCCAATATAGAAAATACTATTAAAGATGATCTTAACGACCTTAAAGAATTCAGCAATGATGCGGGGGATGTTTTAAAAAACAAAAAAAAAAACAGAAAGGGGATAGATAAGTTTTTTCATTTTATTTTTCTCATTGCTAAATATTTTGTAAAATCCATAGGCATTATCATTGGCATATTATTCATCTTTATCGGAGTCTTTCTTCTCATTGGATTTGTAAGTTCATTTTTCAACATAGTCCCGTTCCAGATTGGCGATGAGCAGATTCAACTGAGTGGTATTACCATACCCGACCTCTTGAATTTGGTTTATCCGTCGCCCTTTTACATTTATATCAGTATTCTGGGTATAGTCTTTCTCATTGCCACACCCCTGATAATTTTTGTTTACTATGGCGTTAAACTGGTTTTCGGGTTTAAATACAGGAGCAGGATTATTGGTTTTTCGAGCTTTTCATTATGGATTATAGGACTTGTTCTATGTTTGATTTCAGGATTTCAAATAGCAAGGTCATTTTCGAACAAAGCTCTTGTGACAGAAAAAATTACCAGCAGTATAAACGCTGAGCAAAAAGTTAAACTCGACATTAACCTCGATGAAGAAGAAAAGCTGAAATTTGAGAATGATGCCTTACAACTGGGGCATCTTTATCTGGTCTCCGACAGTGGTAAAAATGTCTTTATGGGTGAGCCTCAGATAGAAATAGTAAACAACAGTCGCAGCAGTGAAATTGAAATACTCTTACTATACACTTCAAGGGGAGAAAACAAGGAAACTGCCGTTAATAATGCCAAAGGCATTTACTACCCTGCCACAATAAATGACTCTATAGTAAAGCTTCCCGCCTACTATTATATTAAAAACGACCTGAAATGGCGCATGCAGAACCTAAAGGTACAGGTTAAAATACCCGAAAACAATGATGTTATTTATTCCAAAGCTACCAGGGAATATCTTGATAAAACTGTCAAATAGTTTTTTTAAAAACAATTCAGGCTTTTGACTTGTCTAACTGAATCAAAAGATTTATTTTTGAAGTCAGTTATCAGTAATGGAAATACCTGTATTAAAAGATATAGTTATTATTTTAGGCCTATCGGTCGTAATAATTTTGGCCTTTCAAAGGCTAAAGCTCCCTTCAGTTCTTGGTTTTCTTATTACAGGTCTTATTTGCGGGCCCAATGGCTTAAAGCTGATACATGCCACGCATGAAGTGGAGCTTATTGCAGAAATAGGTATTATTTTCCTTCTTTTTGTTATTGGTATTGAATTTTCACTTAAAACCCTTTCTTCCATTAAAAAAACTGTAATCGGCGGTGGTTTAATGCAAGTTTTGGGCACTATTGCTGTCATAGCCTTTCTGGCTCATCAGTTCAAACTCCCATGGAATCAGGCTGTTTTTATAGGGTTTCTGTTGTCGCTGAGTAGTACAGCTATTGTTTTAAAAATTCTTCAGGAAAGAGGTGAAATTACTTCTCCCCATGGCAGGGTATCGGTAGGCATATTAATCTTTCAGGATATCATTGTTGTGCCCATGATGCTCATAACTCCCTTACTGGCCGGCAAAGATACAAACCTGACACACAGTTTGCTTATAATGGGAGCAAAGGTTGTGGGTATTATCGGCATTATGTTTGTTTTGGCCAGATACATCGTACCTATTTTACTTCAGCTTGTTGTCAAAGCCAAAAGCAGAGAATTATTTATTCTAACCGTTGTTGTGCTGTGTTTTTCAACAGCATGGCTTACTTCAAGCTTAGGGCTTTCATTAGCGTTAGGCGCTTTTTTCGCAGGATTAATTATATCTGAATCTGATTACAGCCATCAGGCTACCGCCTATATCCTCCCTTTTCGTGAGATTTTTGTCAGCTTCTTTTTTGTTTCGGTAGGAATGTTGCTTAATCTCAAATTTTTTGTTAATCACCTAGTCAGTATTCATCTGTTAACCCTTGCGGTTGTTCTAGTGAAGATGTTAATCATTACAATAACTGTTTTGCTGTTGCGTTATCCAGCCCGCACCATATTTATAACCGCCCTTTCATTGTTCCAGGTGGGAGAATTTGCATTTCTGCTTTCGGTGAGTGGCTTGAAATATAAATTATTGACGCCGGATGTTTATCAATATTTTCTTGCTGTTTCAATTCTAAGCATGGGGCTGACCCCCTTTTTAATACACTATGCATCACAAATCTCAACATTTTTAATCAAGCACCTGTTGCCAAAAGCTGTACGTGCAAGGTTGCAAAGTATGAGGTTGCATAAGACCAGGACGGAACACAGAGAGCACGATTATTCCGACCATCTGGTAATTATTGGTTATGGCACCAACGGCGAAAACCTTTCGATTGCATCTAAAGAAGCCAATATTCCTTACGTGGTAGTGGAACTGGACCCCGAAATTTTTAAAACCATCAAAGCGCAGGGTATGCCAGTAATTTTTGGCGATGCCTGTGATGAAATTATACTGCAGCATGTGAATATCCACAAAGCCAGGGTGATTGTTATTGCCATTTCAGACCCGCTGGCTGCAAAAAAAATAATTACCCGTATCCGTGAAATTACTGAAACAGCCTACATCATTGTCAGGGTAAAGCAGAAAACCGAAATTGAAGAAATTTTCAGGTTGGGTGCCGATGAAGTAATACCTGAGGAATTTGAAACTTCAATCGGAATATTTACCAGCGTATTGCGCAAATACCTTGTACCGGTTGATGAAATAGAAAGGTTTACAAACCGCTTCCGCTCAATGAATTACGAAATTCTTAGAAACATACCCATAGAAAATGCGCCTAAACTCTCCATCCCGGATATGACCATTGCCACACTGCCCGTTTTGCAAAGCCATAATAAAGTGGTAGGTAAAACCATTGCCGAATCAAATATCAGGGTTGAATATGGTGTGAATATTCTGGCTATTAAAAGAGGAAATAGATATATTACTGAAATTAAACCCAGCACCGAAATTTTGCAGGATGACATTCTTTTCGTTTTTGGACGCCCTAATAACATTACATGGATAAATAAATGCTTTAAGGGAGTTTAAGAAGAAGTTAACAAGTGCCTAAAGTTTAAAGTACTTAAAGTTATAAATTACTGCAAGGTCTATAAACTATAATTACACCTACTAGGTATCCAGTACTTTCCCCCTTTTACCTTAATAATTTACCCTCGGTACTTGGTACTTTCCCCCTTCCCCTACTAACTTACTTTAAACATATCAATGGTAATGGCACTGGCAAATATGGCTATTTTATTATCATTATTTGAAAACTTCGGTTCTATGTTCACGTTGTATTTGTCGGCAGTTGTAAATATTTCCTTGACAACTCCTGCCCACTTTTTATTATATGTTACCTATCCGGTTACCCTGAGCATCTTTAATGATAAAGTTCCATGCTTTCCAGTCGCCTGAAATTTCGGCAATTTGCAAACCGTTGGTGCCAAATATTCTGAAAGTTGGTTTAAATAATTTGAATTTCCGGTTGAAAGTTGTTTGTATCGAAAAAATTAGTGGCAAAAAAATTAAATCTTAAAATTATATGTAAAATATTAAAAATATTATTTATTTTTGCATCGTACAATTTCGTACACGGGGTGCCTGAATATCTGCAAAGATATCATAAAGGCTGAGATCACACCCTTACAACTTGCTCCGGGTAATGCCGGCGAAAGGAAAGGTGTTTTAAATTTTAAAATAACAGTATTTCCCCGGTAATGTTATTTAAAGTTTAATTCAAAAACAGCAAAAAAATGAAAAAGTTTATTTGGATTTCACTGTTAGCAGTGGCTATTCCTTTTTTAGCTACCGCACAATGTTTAATTAAAGGCAAAGTAACCGACAAAGACGACGGCTCTCCCCTGCCCTATGCGCATATTACTGTCGAAAACACCTTGCTTATTGCATTTTCGAATACAGAGGGTGTTTATAAAATTCAAAACTTGTCAGAAGACACCTACCTTATCAAATGCACTTTCGTAGGCTATAAGCCTTTTTCAAAAGAAATTGAGGTACGTGGTACACAAGAATTGAATATTGCGCTTGAAAAAAGTGAAGTGCTTGCCGATGAAGTAATCATAAAGGCCACGCGCACTGGTGAGCAGACGGCAGTAGCCCATACCAACCTCTCAAAGCAGCAAGTAGCGCAGATTAACCTGGGACAGGATCTTCCCGTTTTACTAAACACAACACCCTCAGTGGTCATGACTTCCGATGCAGGCGCCGGTGTGGGTTATACCGGCATTAAAATAAGAGGCAGCGATGGCACACGTATCAATGTAACCATTAACGGTATTCCTGTTAACGATGCTGAATCGCATGGGGTGTGGTGGGTAAATATGCCTGATATAGTGTCGTCGGTCGAAAACATTCAAATTCAGCGGGGTGTAGGCACTTCAACCAACGGTGCAGGAGCCTTTGGAGGTACCATCAATATGCTTACAAACACGCTTAACCCCGAAAGCTATGCCGGTTTGTCGGCCTCTTATGGTTCTTTTAATACCTCTAAAAAAACAATAAACTTTGGTAGTGGCTTACTCAATAGTAAATGGGTTTTCGACGGCAGACTGTCGCAGATCCATTCCGACGGTTACATCGACAGGAGCAAAACAGACCTCAGTTCATATTATCTTTCGGGAGGCTATTACGGAAAAAAGAACATCATTAAGTTAATTCATTTTTCAGGTAAGGAAAAAACCTACCAGGCCTGGTATGGCGTTCCCAAAGATTCACTGAGCACAAACCGCACATTCAACCCCGCCGGACTTTATTACGATACAAACGGCCATGTTCAGTACTATAAAAATGAAACCGACAACTACCAGCAAGACCATTACCAGTTGCACTATGCGCTCAACATCAATCATAATCTTACCTTTAATGCAGCGGCTCACTATACTTATGGCAGGGGGTATTATGAGCAGTACAGGGAAGATGATGCCTTTGAAGATTACAGCCTGCCCAACCCGATTATTGGCAGTGACACACTGACGGAAACAGATTTCATTCGCCGCCGCTGGCTCGACAACAGGTTTTATGGCACCACCTACGCCCTTAGTTACAATTCTTTCTCAAAGCTAAGCCTGATTGCAGGGGGCGGATACAACAGGTACGAAGGCAACCACTTTGGTGAAATCATCTGGGCCGGTATTGCTAAAGACATCCCTATGGGCAAAAGGTATTACGACAACGACGCCCTGAAGACCGACTTGAATAATTATATTAAGTTAAGCTATACTTTTAAACAACTAAATATTTTCGGGGATATACAACAACGCCATATTACCTACAGCTTTCTGGGCAAGGCCATTGTTGACAACGCAGTTGAGGATATGCAGCAGGATGTCGTTTTCAACTTTATAAATCCCAAGGCAGGCATTAACTACGACATCAACGGGCGCAACAGTGTTTATTGTTTTTGGGGTAAAGCCAACAGAGAGCCTGTCAGAGACGACTTTGTGGCATCGTCGGCATCAAGCAGACCCAGGCCTGAGACACTCAACAACTTTGAAGTAGGTTACAAACGAAACACCCAGAAATATAATGCCGGTATAAACACTTACCTTATGAATTATAAAGACCAACTGGTACTGACAGGCGAAATCAATGACGTGGGAGAATATACACGAAAAAATATTGAAAACAGTTACAGGTGCGGCATTGAAGCAGAAGCCGGCATCATCTTCGGAAAAATTGCCCGATGGAATTTTAACATCACTTACAGCCAAAACCGCTTGAAAAAATTTACCGAATACTACGATGTGTATGATGCAAACTGGGATTGGACAGGTACCGACAGTGTAACGTACACCAACACTCATATCGCATTTTCACCTGAAATCATTGCCGGTAGTGTGCTGAACTTTACCCCGCTTAAAAACCTGAGTTGTGATGTAATATCCAAATATATTGGCCAGCAATACATCGACAATACATCCAGTAAAGAACGCATGCTTGAACCCTATTTTATCAATGACCTGAAACTCTCCTATTCATTCAACAAGTTTAAGCCTACAAACTTTGAATTTGTAATACTCATCAACAACCTGCTGGATGTGAATTATATATCAAACGCATGGGTTTATGATGCCATTGTCGATAACAGTGCTCCCAAAGCTGTTTCCGACGGGTATTTTCCTCAGGCAGGGCGCCATTATCTGGCTGGGATTAATATAAAATTCAAATAAATTAAATGAAATACTTTTTCTTAATACTCCTGTTGTTTCTATTTGCCCTGGGCAAAGCTCAGGTGCCCGGCTGCACCGACACACAGGCCTTGAACTACAATCCGCTGGCCACTCAGAATGATGGGAGTTGTTTGTACAACGCCGTATCTGTTTTGCCCGACACATCCATTGAACTGGCATTATCCCTTCATGAAACGTCAGGATTGATAGTTTGGAACAATACCCTGATAACACACAACGACAACACCGACACCTTACTCTACACCCTCGACACAGGCACAGCGGCAATAATTCAAACCTATCCCCTCCAGGCTGTCGTAAACAACGATTGGGAGGAAATTGCGCAGGATGACAATTATATTTATATCGGCGATTTCGGCAACAATGGCAATGGCAACCGCACCGACCTGAACATTCTGAGAATCAGTAAAGCCTCCCTTTTGTCGAGCAATCCACTTGCCGACAGCATTAATTTTGTATATGAAAATCAGGTTGATTTCACCCCTACAGGCGCCAACAATACCGACTTCGACTGCGAAGCTTTCATAGTTACCACCGACAGTATCTTTCTGTTCAGCAAACAATGGCTGAGCCATAAAACAGCCCTCTACGCGTTGCCCAAAACACCGGGAAATCATACTGCCATGCTTAAAGCCACTTACGATGTGCAAGGGCTGATTACAGGCGCCGCTTATCTTGAACAGGAACACCTTATTGCCCTGTGCGGCTACTCTTCTACGGTTCAACCTTTTATTCTTTTGCTTTACGATTTCCAGGGCACGGGCTTCTTTGGTGCTAACAAAAGAAAATTATCTGTAAGCCTGCCACAACACCAAACGGAAGGCATTGCTACCACAAACGGTTTGAAATATTACCTGACAAACGAAAAGCTTTACCAACCACCCTATGTTAACACTACTCAAAAACTGCATGTTTTGGATTTATCGGCTTATATTTTACCCTATCTGCTCCCTACAGGAACTTCCCTGTGCACTCAGGATAAAAACCTTAACATAGTTATATACCCAATACCCGCAACCAGTGAGATGTACATTAAAAGCAAAGGCATGGAGCTGCCTTACCATTACAGCATTGTCAGTGTTTCAGGCATAAGGGTTTTGGAAGGTGATGTGGACAGGGAGTTTCAGACCATAAATACGTCTTTTCTGACAGAGGGAGTGTATCTTTTTGTAGGTGGAAATGGAAGCGTTAATAAAGTAATTATCTGTAAGAGATCCTAAAAGGGCTTGCTGAATAACACCGAATATATCATCAAATCTTCATTATCGGACAAAAAATTATTGTCTTCGTGTATGATAATTTAATTGGACATTACTTTTATTGTCACTATAAATAAAGTTTTATGCGATTTTGTCACAAAATTTGAAAATGGTCAAATTTTTCGCCAAAATCTACTTTTTTTACTTATTTACCCTGTACGGCGCTCAAAGATACGGCTTTTCGCTTGTACAGGGCTACAAATATCCGGCGCCTACAGCGCCGCCATTTTGCTGAAGATACTGAGTTATTCAGCAAGCCCTAAATAAAAATGAAAATTCTATAATACCCATAATCGGTGAATACCAGCAAAAGCCCCAATGTGCTTAGCTATATTTATCATCAATTATTACGTTTCAAATATCATACGCAAATTACTAATTGTATCGGCCTCGCAGTTGGCGACGTTGCTAAACGTCACGCAATTTTGTGAATCGTCTGTCTGTTAAAGTTAGCATTTTTTTCGTAAAGTTTTGCAAGGCGAATAAAATTGAAGTCATAGGGACGGTGCCTTTCCGCAATGATGCCAACTGCGTCTTATAACCAGTACTGGAAAAGGAGATTAAAACCTCCTTATAGCTCTCACATGATGTAAACTAGATTTTTGACTACAAAAGTACGTATAGCTCAATGTAAAATTATGACACCAAACTTCGTTTGCACTCAATTCTGTTGAACTAAAATAGCCGGCATATTGAAATCCATCAGTGGGTCCAAGTATTGAATTCACGACAAAGGCTGATTGTGCACATAAAGCTAATTCCCATTGAGATGGTAAGTACCAATCTGAATAACCTCCAGAAATATAATCGTCACAGAGTTTTGCAGCACTAGTGAGATGCCCAGGCTGTGATATAATTGAGTTTGTATTAGTCTGTCCGTCAATTGGGCTTTCAGCAGAAACACCTATTAGCGTAGTTGTAATATTACTCCAACTATAGGATGAGTTTAAGTCAGTCAATGAAGCAATAATGCCTTTTTCGTTCCCGGATTCTTTCCAGACATAGACAATAATTCCACCACCAAATAATTCACCGATGTAATGAACGAAACCGGAACCTATTGGCCCTGTATTTCCCTGAGGCCCGGTTGAACCTGTTGGTCCAGTTGCGCCTTGAGGTCCAAGAGCCTGGATCCAAGATAATCCACTCCAATACCAATATCCAATCATTCCCCCTGTCATACTTGGATTTGTATTGAATACAAGTAAAGAAATTGCAGGAGATAATATGGTCGTACTATCAGTGATAGATTGTAGAAAAACACGAGGGATCAATAATCCTTTAGATGTACTACTTATATCTAACATAGCCGAAGGATCTGAAGGTGTGCCAGTAGCGTTTATGGAAACGCCGTTTTGAGAAAAAAGGTTAGTAGTCAATATCGTAAAGAATAATAGAACAAACAAGTTTTTTTTCATCTGCTGAATTCAAGTTATAAATGCAACTTTTTGATTTAACAAATTTAGTAATAAAAATTCAATAGGCGATAAAAATCCCAGTTTTTTTCTTGGTCTGTTATTTAACTTGTGTTGAACATATTGAATGTC
>JAKIYU010000063.1 GCA_022708385.1 Bacteroidota bacterium
CCTGTTACGGTACACCACAGGATGTAGAAGTAGATGTTAATATCAAAGGCGTTGTAAAATCCGACAGCACAGGCAATGCTATTCCCGGAATAAAAATCGTTGCTACAGGTTCAAACCAAACACTGTATAGCGACTCAGCAGGTGCTTTTTCGTTTTATATACCTATGGAAAAAAATTACCGTCTTATTTTTTCCGATGTTGCCTCAACTCAAAACGGCCTGTTCGCTAATAAAGACACTGTTATTCTGAACAACGAAAGCCAGAAGGAAATTAATCTTGAAGTGTTTTTACAACACAATTAATGGGTACATCATTAAAAAACCATCTGCTTAAACGGCTTTTCCTGCTCTTCAAAAATTACGAAACCAGGCACCACGTGCTGAGCTATCTCTTTTGGGAGTGCACCACACGCTGCAATCTTAATTGCCTGCATTGCGGCAGCGACTGTTCGAAAAGCAGCCTTTACGAAGACATGCCACTGCCCGACTTTTTAAAGGCTATTGACACTATAAAAACCCCGCACGAAACCATTACCGTGGTGATAACTGGCGGTGAGCCCCTACTCCGCCCCGACCTTGAAGCCTGTGGGATGGCCCTGCGCAAAAAGGGCTTCCGGTGGGGCATTGTTACCAATGGCCTGCTTTACGACAGGCAAAGGCACAACGACCTGCTCAATGCCGGCATGGGCGCCCTCACCATAAGTCTCGACGGCATGGCACAAAACCACAACTGGCTCCGAAATACACCCGGGCTGTTCGATGTGGCCGACAGGGCCATTTCGCTGGCCGCCTCTTCCAAAAGGCTCAATTTCGACGTGGTTACCTGTGTCAGCAAACGCAACATCGGTGAGCTGGAGACTGTTTACAATTACCTACTAGGCAAAAATGTAAAAGCATGGCGGCTGTTTTGCATCGCGCCTATCGGGCGGGCCAGAAACAACCCGGAGTTAGCCCTGTCTTCCGAAGAATTTACACTGCTTATGCGGTTCATTGCACAAAAACGCACCGAAAAACGTATGGACGTTAAGTTTAGCTGCGAGGGCTACCTGGGGACTTACGAAAATGTGGCGCGCCCGGGCTTTTTCTTCTGCAGGGCCGGTATTAATATTGCTTCCATTCTTATTGAAGGCTCCATTTCGGCCTGCCCGAACATAAACAGAAGTTTTGTACAGGGTAATATTTATAACGATAACCTCTATGATGTATGGCAGACCAGATTTACCGACTTCCGCAACAGAAGCTGGACCAGGATACACCAATGCAAAACCTGCAAAGACTATAAATACTGCGTAGGCAATGGTTTGCACCTGCACACCAATAAAACAGAACCCGTGCTAATGTGCCATAAGGCGTTAGTAAGTTAAGAGTTTGAAGTGTGAAGTTTGGAGTGAGCTAAAGTTCGGAGTTGGCCATTCGGAAGCGGACTCCTTGAATAACGACTCCCTTCGGGAGTTAAAATTGAAGATTAGCGAATGCTGATTTCAGAAGTGATCAAATCAAAATCGGCAATATTATTTTAAATATTTTAGGCACTTTAGCTCACTCTAGTTCACTCCGAACTCTGAATTCTGAATTCTGAATTTCAAACAACTTCAAACTCCAAACTTCACACTTCACACTTATTATTTCCCTACGCATCAATATTAGCATACCTGGCATTTTTCTCGATAAATTCTCTGCGCGGGGGAACATCGTCGCCCATGAGCATAGAGAAAATGCGGTCGGCTTCAATGGCGTTATCGACTGTGACCTGGCGCAGTGTGCGGAATTCGGGGTTCATGGTGGTGAACCATAATTGCTCGGCGTTCATTTCGCCCAAACCTTTATAACGTTGTATGTGGATATTGTTCTCTTTAGCGCCGGCCAGTGAAAGTTTTTTTACAAAGGCCTCGCGCTGTTCTTCGTTCCAGCAGTACTGTTCTTCCTTACCGCTCTTGATAAGGTACAGTGGCGGTGTTGCTATATAAACGTAGCCGTTTTCGATAAGCTCTCGCATGTACCGGAAAAAGAATGTGAGGATAAGTGTGGCTATATGGCTGCCATCCACATCGGCATCGGTCATGATGATGACCTTGTGGTATCTCAGCTTGGTCAGGTTAAGGGCCTTGCTGTCGTCCTCGGTGCCAATGGATACACCTAGCGCGGTAAAAATATTTTTTATTTCCTCGTTGTCGAAAATTTTATGCTGCATGGCTTTTTCGACGTTAAGGATTTTCCCCCTGAGGGGCAGGATGGCCTGAAAAGCTCTGTCGCGACCCTGCTTGGCAGTGCCCCCTGCCGAATCTCCCTCCACGAGGTAAATCTCGCATTTTTCGGGGTCACTGTCGGAGCAGTCGGATAATTTGCCGGGAAGCCCTGACCCTGTCAGCACATTTTTCCGTTGCACCAGTTCCCTGGCTTTGCGGGCTGCATGGCGCGCTGTGGCTGCCAGTATCACTTTGTTTACTATGGTGCGCGCGTCTTTAGGATGTTCCTCGAGGTAGTACGCCAGCATTTCGCTTACCATCTGGTCCACAGCCCCCATCACATCTGAGTTGCCGAGTTTAGTTTTGGTTTGTCCTTCGAACTGCGGTTCCTGCACTTTTATGGAAATAACCGCTGTGAGCCCTTCACGGAAGTCGTCGCCATTTATTTCAAACTTTAATTTGGACAGCATGCCCGACTTTTCGGCGTAGGTTTTAAGTGTACGTGTAAGCGCTCTTCTGAAGCCCGAAACGTGCGTACCGCCTTCAATAGTGTTGATATTGTTGACAAACGAATGCAGGTTTTCGGAAAATGACGAATTGTATTGCATGGCCACTTCAACGGGTATTCCGTTTTTTTCACCCTCAATGTAAATAACATCATCAATTATTTTTTCACGAGTAGCATCGAGGTATGAAATAAATTCAATAAGGCCTTTTTCTGAATAAAATTCTTCTCTCTTGACGTCTCCTTCTGTTTCACGTTCATCTGTCAGGGTTATCAGCACATTTTTATTAAGAAACGATAATTCGCGCAAACGTGATGACAAAATATCGTAGTTAAAAACGGTGGTAATAAAAATCGACTTATCGGGCAGGAAAGTGATTTCGGTTCCTGTAACTTCAGAAGTTCCTGTCTCTTTTACGCTGTATAAGGGGTTGCCGCATACATATTCCTGCTGGTAAGTTTTACCATCACGGCATACCTTCACGCAAAGTTCTTCAGACAAGGCATTAACGCACGATACGCCAACGCCATGCAATCCACCGGATACTTTATAAGAACCTTTGTCGAATTTACCTCCCGCATGGAGAACAGTCAGTACCACTTCGAGGGCCGACCTTTTTTCTTTCTCGTGCATGTCGATGGGAATACCGCGTCCATTGTCCCGTACCGTAACTGAATTATTCTTATGTATAAAAACATCTATACGGTCGCAATAGCCACCCATGGCTTCATCAATAGAGTTGTCCACCACTTCGTAAACCAAGTGGTGCAAGCCGCGTACACCTATATCGCCAATGTACATGGCCGGCCTTTTTCTTACAGCTTCGAGCCCCTCTAAAACCTGAATATTGTCAGCGGTATAAGTGCCGTTACTTCCATTGGTCCCATTCAGGTTTTCTTTATTTTCTAATTCATTCATAATCAATGATTTATAATTTATTCAACCCATACAAAGATAATCAAAATAATTGATTAAATAAGTACTTTTTTTAAAAAAGGAAAATGCTTTTTTTATTTTTCTTTTCTGATAATAATATAAGTTGGAAAATGGTCGCTGTAGCCTGCTATATAGGTACCAAAAGAGAATGTTCTGAAAGGATACCCTTTAAACTGACCTTCCTGTGAAATAAGATAGGGTTTACTAAATACTTTGGATTTGTAATAGGTATAAGTGGAAGCCGGTGCTTTAATAAACCCCTGTGTAATTATAATCTGGTCAAAGAGGTTCCACGAATCTCTGTAACCTAAGGAGCCGTTGCCTTTTTTAAAATGCTCGTACATTGTATTAAAGAGCTGATCCGATTGAAGGTTTAATAAATCGCCAGATGCTTTAAGATGCTTTTTAACACTTTGGTTATTGGGGTCGTCGTTAAGGTCGCCCATGAAGACAATTTTGGCGTTGGGGTCAATAGTGAGCAGGGAGTCGATAATATGTCTGGTTACCTTAGCTGCAGCATTTCTCAGAGGCCTGCTGCGAAGCTCTCCGCCTCTGCGCGAAGGCCAATGGGCGACAATAAAGTGCATGGGTTCGCCCTGAAAAACTCCCGACACCAAAAGCTGGTCGCGGGTAAAAAAATCATCTTTGCCCTCAATTTTAAGGGGATAAGCCTTGCTGCCTGTAACCTTAAAATATTTGGGCTGGTAAATCAGGCCGACATCCACTCCCCTGAGGTCGGGTGAGTCGTAATGCACAATATTGTAATTTCTGCTTTTAATCTGAGGGTCATTTACCAGGTCTTTTACAACCCCTAAATTTTCGACTTCGGCAATACCCAGCACGGCAGGGCCATCGGGGGTAATGTCGGTACCGATTTCTGATATTACTTTAGCCATGTGCGACACTTTTTCCAAATCCTTCTCGCCATTCCATTTATTGGCTCCCGCAGGAGTAAATTCTACATCGTTTACATTCTCATTATCTATGGTATCGAATAAATTTTCAAGGTTATAAAATGCGATGCAGCTTACATAAAATTCTTTTTCCTTGTTGCCGGCATTTTGTGCATGCGAAAAATTACAGCAGAATACCAGGCATGATACTGCCAAAAGCAGTCCCCATCTTTTTTTAAAATTCATCATTGTTTTTTTTCTTTTTTAATAAATCCTTGCAGGAGATATGCAGCACCTCCTGATAAGTTATAACTTTTACTTAAAATTTCAATTAAAAAGGAAGGTCGGTGTCGCCGGGCAATTCTTCTTCAATAGGCGGGGGTACGTCATTACCAGCATCAGGTGGTTGTGTTGCAGCACCTGCAAGTTCTGTTTTCCATGCTTTAACATCGGTGTACCAGCGCCCGTTATATTCGCGACTTTCGATATCGAACGATATGTTCAACACATTGCCTGTTTTAAGAATACTCTCATTAATTTTATCGCCCCAGATAGAAACACAAATTTTTCTTTTTATCTGCCCATCGGTTTCGACAATTATTTCCTGTTTACGCCAGGTGCCGTTTTTCCCTTCGCCTGTCTGCAGGGGAAGAATCTGAATAATTTTTGCTTTAAGCTCCATATTAATCTTTTTTTTGCAAAAATACCAATAAATTTGCCCCTAACGAAATAATTTATTCAGTTTTTAAAAGCCTTTTTGTAATTCTAAGAAATACTTCCGTAATAGCATCATAATTATATGTTTTTTCAACTTTTTCTCGCCCCGTATGGCCCAGAATTTTTCTGCGTTCAGGATTATTGAGCAGAAAAGTAATTTGTTTTATCCACTCATCCTTTGTTGTTGCAAACAACAAACAGTCTGACCCGAGAATTTTCAACTCTTCGGTAGGTGTAGCCACAACCGCTTTTCGTGCCGCCCAGTAATCGAATAACTTTATGGGGCAGGTAGAATCGTTCAGTATTGTTTTTTTTAATGGCAGCAATCCTATGGCTGTTTCGTTTAACAATCGGGCAGTATCTTCATGAATACGGCTGCCTAAAACTTTTATATTGGGGATATGAGCCGTTTTCTGTATCAATTCATTTTTAAGCGGTCCGTCACCAAATATGTTCAATGTCATGCGGGGTATTTCGATAAAAATCTCTGTCAATAAGTCAAAGTCATACCAGTCGCGCAGGTGGGCAATAAAGTTCACAGTTTCCGATTCATTATTGCTTTCCTCATTGTCAATTTTCTTGATAAACGGCAGCTCTACGCCATTGGGCAATAAAAATGTGTTCTTGTTTTTTTTCAGACACAAATCGTATTGTTTATGGCTCACCGGCAAGACGGCATGGGCATATTTAAGCACTACAGGCTTAATGATACTCTTCCACAAAAAACAAGCTGCTGTACGCTGGGGCACATGATCCCAGTCGTCGCTCACACAAAAAAAATATTTTATCCCCTTAATTCTGCAATACAAACAGGCAAACAAGCCCATCAGGTGGTCATAGCAAACAACCACATCAGGTTTTAAGCGGCTTATCTGAATTACATTCTGTATATTTTCATATAAAAACAACAACAAGCCTTTTCTTAATGCACAGTGGCGTTCTATAATCTTCAGCGACTCGGGTGGTTCTTTAGTTGTATAATTTTGCAGGCGACTTACCTTTTCAGCCTTTTTGTACCTTACCGGCTCAATATAGGTTACATCAAATCCTCTATGGGCAAGCTCTGAGGCCAACACCTGATTTTGAAGCTTATAAAAACGCCAGGTAACAGGAGATAAAAAAACGAATTTTAAAGCATCCATTTATTGGGCAATCACCTCGTTTAAAATAGATTCTAAAGCCGGAATAATTTTATCCTTGTTGTGATACTTATATACATAATCTTTTGCGGCAGCACTGTATTTTTTGTACAATTCACTATCATAAAGCAGCTTATTTAACCACTCACTCATAGTTTCCACGCTGTTATTGCAATAAATGCCCACATCTTGTTCTTCTTCTCTGTAGTTGTTAATGCTTAAAATAAGTACCGGCAGGCCTACCACAGCGCCTTCGAGCAAACTCATAGGCAAATCGCCTTCGCTGGCCGATGTTGAGCAAAACACCTTACATTTGCGCAGTATTGAAAAAACCTGACTGTAGGGCAAGTGTGTCACAAAAGTAATATTCGTTTGTTTATAAACTTTTTTCATCATTTTGTTGTACTGCCTTCCCGACATCGACCGGCTTAGTTCAGGGCAAATCATAATGAATTTTCTTGAGGGATTGAGCATGGCCAGTTCTATAAATTTTTCAGGTTGTTTCCATGTTTCGGCACGTGCCAGCCACACGCCATCATAATTCCCATAGAAATCAAAAATACCACCGTGCTCATGTATCTCGGCAATTTTTTTCATCACATAAAGCCGGTTTGTTTTAAAATACTTGTTGAAAAGGTTTTTCTGGTAATTGTTCTGAACAATCACAGCCGACGCATTTTTATACATGCCCTTAATTAAATATCGGCCAAAAGGATATCTAAAAAGCCTTTCCCTGCCATTCAGCTCATTATCATGGGCCACCATGTATATGAATTTCTTCTTTCTCATGTGACAATATTTGGCCAGGAAAAAAGAATATAATGTAAGTGTGCGCTGGATATAAATATCGGCATTTACTTTATTAAAAACTTTTAAGAACCGGATTATTTTAAAAAATGTAAAAAGCAAAAAGTTAAAGCTTGGCCAAATTGTTATATTTTGAACTTTTTCTTTGCCGGAATTCTTGTATTTGGCTGTTATGACGTGTACGTCAAACTTATCATTTTCAGCCAGGTGTTTGGCCAGTATGCTCATCTGTACTTCGGCACCCCCATGCATGGCTTTTACATCCGACTTGAACAACGGATAGGCTTTAAGACTGATGAAGCATACTTTCATAAAAACAAAGATTATCGTGCGAATTTACAATTTCATTCTGTAACTTCTGATAATAATTTATTGTATTTATCTATAATATTTTGCCAATGGTTTTCCCTGCGAAAAATTGTTAAAAATTCATCAGGAATAGCATACTTAAATTTAAATTTTGATGCATAATACACCGAGAGAGCATGCGCCAATGCTTCTGGATTTTTCTTTTCGACCAGCACGCCATTAATATCGTTTTTAATCATCCGGGAAGCAACGCCTGTATCGGTAGTAATCATAAATACTCCTGCCGAAAGTGCTTCTAACGCAGCAACCGACATGGCTTCGGCCACTGAAGACTGAACTAGTACATGGGTATTACTGTAAATTTCGGGCATGTCGTCCCTGTTTAACCATCCCCTGAAAACTACTTTCTGCAACAAATTTGTTTTATAGGCATACCGTTTCATTTTATTTAACAAAACACCGTTGCCAACCACCTCGGCTATAAAGTTTTCGCCTTTTTCGTTAAGAATTTTAAGCGCCCGCATAAATGTCATCGGGTCTTTTTGTTTAACCAACCTTCCTACAAACAAAATTCTTAATACCGTATAATCTTTACTGCCCGACTTCGTAAAAAGGTTGGTATGGCAACCATTGCCGATAACACGTACTTTATCTTTTTCTCTGCCCGACAACAAAGCTCTGGCACTCTTTGCAAGATTTTCGTTAAGAACGACCACGGCCGCCGACTCAGCCAGTATTTTTTTTATAGGCCTATATAAAAAAACATGATAAATCAGCATCTGCTCAGGGAAAAACCAGGGAATGTCGTGGCCATGCGATATGACTATGTAAGGTATCCCGAATTTCCTTTTCAGATACTTTGCAGCGTATCCGCCCGGAAATGTAAAATGGGCAAGACATACATCAAAAGTATGCACTTTGCAAAAAGTATCTAAAAACTTCCGTGCATGAATCATCCACGACAACATTTCCCTTACAGAAGATTTATGCCTGTGCCTGCGCATCGATTTCAGCCTGATAATATGCACATTACCTTCTTTTTCTTCCTCTAAGGTGCCATCGAAAAAAGTGGTTATTAACGTAACATCGTGCCCCGCCAATGCCAGTCCCGATACATGTTCACTTGTACACACCCCAGCACCGCCTCCTAAAGGAGGATACTCATAATTCAGCATAAGAATGTGCAGCTTTTTCATAAATCGGTGATGTTAATATCTGTAAAGTTAATTTTTTAAAACACGCTACATCAAATATTTCAACAGCACATACCTGATTAATTTCTTATACTGTTTACAGGTGCACCTTTAAATATATCATCAAGGTAAACTATATGCGGCTGTTCCTTTATCGAAAGCTGTGTATTGTACAAATTAATGCTGTCTTTTTTTAATTCGTTTGCGATACCCTTAAAATTGTCGGGCGACCGACATAAACGTGGATTTACAAGGTAATAAAGAGTTATGCCTTTATCATTTTTTGTAATATCGAGTGTTGTAATACTTTCGAAAATGTTTTTTACAAGCGTATGATGCTGCTCATTTAATTGGTGCCTCTGATGCCCTATTATAACTTCGGCTCCCTTCGACACCACACCATGGAATATAAGCGGATACTTAATAGTACCTGTCCAGTTTTTAGGTATATACAGCATCAACTGTGCAATATCTTTTTGATAAATTTCTTCTTCCCCGGTTTTTTTTATTAACGGCAACTTTTTATAAACAGGAAAACATAATGTGCTTCCTTTTGGTAATTTAAACAGGGCATTTTCTTCTCCCGCACTATCCGGTATTATTTTGTAATAATTACTGTCGTTGATATTTTTATAAAAATTAAGTGTGCGCACGGAATAGCCCATTATTCGAGTCCACCCGTTATCAACTGCCCGCTTATCACTCACTTTTGACCTGTGCCATTTTTGGGCCACTTCTTTAACACCCAGTACATGGCCTTCAACATCTTTATAAAACACATGAAAAGTGGTGTCCCACATCTCCCAACGATTGTTTATTTCTACTTCAGGCACCACATGGTCGGCAAGATAGTATATTCTTGCCTTATAGCCCATGCCCATCCATATTTTGGCAAGCACCGCCGCTTTATTGTGGCAAAATCCCCAACCGGCAGAATTGATAAATGTGAGGGGCTGCTGAAACCATACTGAATCGGTGAGGGGCGCACCGGCCGACCATGTAAAATCGACCATAAAACGCCAGGCTTTCTGATAATCGTATGGATAAATACTGTCATTGTAATTTTTCCCGATGAAGGCTATCAGCTCATCCATACTGTTAAAAAAAACTTGTTTCCCGTTGAGGTTAATCTGTTTGTCGTTTGCACTGTTATTGGTTATCACAAAGGCATACTCCCCTGCCCTTGACTGGTTGCTTGCAACCAATGGTTCTGCAGCTCCCGGA
Source organism: Bacteroidota bacterium (assembly GCA_022708385.1). Classification (GTDB taxonomy): domain Bacteria; phylum Bacteroidota; class Bacteroidia; order Bacteroidales; family PXBB01; genus JAKIYU01. Next base: position 9,910 of record JAKIYU010000063.1, read on the forward strand.
AGAAAACATATTAACAGGCAACAACAATTGTATAAACGCATATCCTAGGCACTGAAAAATTACAATTTCCAAAATTATTATAATTCTGCTTCATTTTGTTTTTTTAACTTTACATTAAAATAACCCTTTACATGGACATACATTATACCGTTATAAACGATAAAAAAATTTGTTACAGTCTGATTAATCCTGAGTTTCGAAACCCACTGAAGCCCGTTCTGGTTTTTCTGCACGAAGGGCTGGGCAGTATGGTGCAATGGCGCGATTTCCCTGCAAGGCTCAGCAACGAAACCGGATGCGCTGCTCTGCTTTACGACCGTTATGGGTATGGTTTGTCCGAGGCTATCAATGGCATACGAACATCAGCCTATATGCCCGACGAAGCCTGTATTTTTTTACCGCAACTGCTCGATAAAGTAGGTATAACTGAAAAAATTATTCCAGTGGGCCACAGCGACGGCGGCACCATAGCCCTGTTGTTTGCCTCACGTTTTCACGATAAAGTGGCGGCAGTAATTACCGAAGCCGACCATGTTATCAACGAAGAAATAACATTAAATGGCGTTAGGCAAGTGGCAGAGGAATACGAAAAAGGAAACCTGAAAAAACTACTTTCAAAATTTCACCCCGATAAAACCGACAGCATGTTTTATTCGTGGAGCACATACTGGCTGCAAAAAGAACAGGCCGACTGGCATATTAAAGATACACTCCCTGCCATCACAGCCCCCGTGCTGGCCATACAGGGCAAGGACGACCGTTATGGATCTGTTAAGCAACTTACGGTCAAACTCGAACTTATCAGCGGACAAACCGAAGTGCTTTA
>JAKIYU010000064.1 GCA_022708385.1 Bacteroidota bacterium
ACACATTTATATATAAGATTTCAGCAAATCAGCCATAATTAAAAGCATTCAAATATCAGAAAGACTCTTTCAGATGGCATTCCCAACGCCATGCCGAAAGCACCATTTCATCGAGCGACTCTTCGGCTTTCCAGCCCAGCTCAGTATTGGCGTAAGTGGTATCGGCCCATATTTTTTCAATATCGCCCGGGCGTCGCGAGGTGTTTACATAATTTAGTTTTATTCCGGTATTTTTCTCAAAGGCATTAATGACTTCAAGTACAGAAAAGCCATTTCCGGTGCCTAGATTAAAGACCTCCACATTCATTTTCTGCCTGTTTTCGAGCATGCGTTCAAGGGCAATAATATGCGCTTTTGCCAGGTCAACCACATGAATATAATCTCTTATACAAGTGCCATCGGGTGTATTGTAATCTGTCCCGAATACTTTAAGCAGTGGCCTTTTACCAATAGCTGTCTGTGTTATGAGAGGCACCAGGTTATTCGGGGCGCCGAGTGGAAGTTCGCCAATAAGTGCAGAGGGATGGGCGCCAATGGGATTGAAATAACGCAGCAGAATGGCTTTAAAATGGTTTGCAGCGGCAAAGTCTGTTATTATTTCCTCGCCGATTTGTTTGGTATTTCCATAGGGTGATAAAGCCGGTTGTATAGGCGAAGTTTCTTTAACGGGAAGCACATCGGGTTGACCGTAAACTGTACACGACGATGAAAAAACAAAGTTGCTGATATTGTGTTTAAGCGCGCCACGCAAAATATTGATGAGCGACGACAGGTTGTTGTGGTAATAATCGAGCGGCTTTTCGACCGATTCACCAACAGCTTTAAGGGCCGCAAAATGAATAATACCGGCCAGGTCGCTGTGTTTTTCAAACAATTTTTGTGTTTGTTCCTGGTCGGTTAATTCTGTTTTTTCAAATACTGGTTTAACGCCTGTAATTTTTTCAATGGCATCCACCACGCTCTGATAAGAGTTTGAAAGGTTATCGGCAATGACCACATCGTAATTTTTATTTAAAAGCTCAACCACTGTGTGCGAGCCGATATAGCCTGTGCCGCCGGTAACGAGAATTTTTTTATTCATTATCGGAGATTTTTCTTACTTTGTTGTTTTCAAGCACATATACTTCTTTACTTTCGGGACAAACGGCTTTGTTATCTTTATCAAAGTGGAGTCGGTGTCCGTATGCGCTCATCCAACCCACATGGCGACCAGGGTTACCCACAATTAAAGCGTAAGCAGGCACCGGTTTGGTGACTACAGCGCCAGCCCCTATAAATGCGTATTGCCCTATTTCGTTTCCGCATACAATAGTAGCGTTAGCGCCTATACTGGCACCTTTGCGCACCCACGTTTTCATATACTGGTCGCGCCGCAATATAGCGCTGCGCGGGTTAATGACATTGGTAAACACCATAGAAGGGCCAAGGAATACGTCGTCCTCACAAATTACTCCTGTATAAATAGATACATTGTTCTGCACTTTTACGTTGTTTCCAAGCACCACATCGGGCGACACCACTACATTCTGCCCAATATTGCATTTTTCACCGATTTTGCAGTGGGGCATGATGTGAGTAAAATGCCATATTTTTGAACCGGCACCAATCTCGCAACCTTCATCAATAATGGCACTGGGATGTGCAAAATAATTAATATCAGACATGTTTATATTATTTTAATAATTCATTTACAAAGTTGATTACATTATCGGTAATATATTTCAGTTGTTCTTCGTCCAGTTCAGTATGCATAGGTAGAGAAATGACCGACTTGCACAACATTTCAGCTACAGGGAAATCGCCTTCCTTGTACCGTGGGTCATTGTAGGCTTTTTGCATGTGCATAGCCACAGGATAATAAATCATTGCCGGTATGTCCTTAGAGGCCAATAATTCCTGTAGTTTATTCCGGTCGATACCTTTGGTTATAAGTGTATATTGATGAAACACATGGGTGGTGTAAGATGCTATTTCGGGAGTAATCAGGTTGGGGTGATTTTTAAACGCCTCATTGTAATAGAGGGCAGCCTTATTACGTGCTTTTGCATATTCGTCAAGATATTGCAGTTTAACCCTGAGTATGGCAGCTTGAATGCTATCGAGGCGCGAGTTTACACCCACAAAGTCGTGATAATAGCGTACCACCATACCATGATTTACAACGGCTCTCATTTTAGCAGCCAGCGCATCATCATTGGTAAAAATTGCACCTCCATCACCGTAGCAACCCAGGTTTTTTGATGGGAAGAACGATGTACAACCTACATGTCCTATAGTACCGGCTTTTTTTCTGGTGCCATCGGGATATATATAATCGGCCCCAATAGCTTGACAAGCATCTTCAATCACATAAAGATTATATTCTTTTGCCAAATCCATAATTTCTTTCATTTGTACACATTGGCCAAACAGGTGTACAGGCACAATGGCTTTTGTTTTTGGTGTTATGGCTTTGCGAAGGGCTTCCAAATTTATATTAAAAGTATCAGCATCCACATCCACAAGCACGGGCGTAAGTTTCAGCAGGGCAATAACTTCAACAGTGGCTACAAATGTAAAAGTGGTTGTAATTACCTCATCTCCGGGTTGTAAACCAAGGCCCATCATGGCTACCTGCAGGGCATCGGTACCATTGGCACAGGGTATTACATGCTTAACATCCAGATATTTTTCAAGAGACGTCTGAAAATTTTTAACTTCCGGACCATTAATATAAGCAGTAGAATCTATAACGTCGAGAACAGCCTTGTCAATTTCTTCTTTCATTTTCAGGTATTGGGACTTTAAATCAACCATCTGTATTTTTTTCATATTCAATCAATTAATATTTGTAAATAATTTTTATGTTAATTTTTTTAAGCTTCGCAAAGGTAAAAAATTTGAATGTCTCACTCAAATAAAAATACTGCTGTATGTAATATAACCTAAAAAGTTAATTTTGCACAAAATTTAATCATCCATTCATCCATCATTCATCAATCAGCTTTGACGACCATTCTCCATTGGATTTCGACAAATTATATTGAGCTGGCAGGTACCGTTCTGGGAATTATTTATGTGCTTCTGGCCAGCCGTGAAATTGCTTGGTGCTGGCTTGCAGGGATAATAAGCTGTGCTTTGTATATAGCTGTATTCTTTTCTTCAAAATTGTATGGTGATATGCTGCTACAGGTTTTTTACCTTGTTGTGGGATTTTACGGATGGTATTTATGGTTAAGAAAAAAGAAAAAGCAGCAGCAAACGCAAATCCGCATTATGCCCTTAAAAATGCGTTTATTTACACTGTCGGCTATCGTGTTAATGACATGGATATGTGGTTACCTGCTTACCTTTACCGACGACCCCATTCCTTACTGGGATGGTTTTACAAATGCCCTGGGGCTAACGGCTACATGGATGACCGCCAGAAAATATATTGAAAACTGGTGGTTGTGGATTTTTACAAACCTGGTGTGCTGTGGTATATATTATTACAAAGAACTCTACCCTACTGTCGTTTTTTATTTAATCATGGCCCTGTTGGCATACCGAGCCGCAATAATCTGGAATAAAGAACTTAAAACAAAAAATAATGCTTAAAAAAATTGCCATAACAGGCCCGGAGTCAACCGGTAAAACCATGCTGAGTGAAGCCCTTGCTATACACTACAAGACCAGTTGCGTACCGGAATATGCACGCAGCTATTTAGGAGCGCTTAACAGGCCTTACGAACCCCGTGATGTTGAAATTATTGCACGCAGACAATTAAAACTGCTTGAAAAATATGAGAAAAATTCACAGGAAATACTTATTTCGGATACCGAACTGATTGTTATTAAAATATGGTTTGAACATGCGTTTAAGACATGCCCCTCCTGGATACTCAAGAAACTGGACAAACAGCAATATTCCCTTTACCTGCTTTGTGACATAGACTTACCATGGATCCCTGACCCACAAAGGGAGCACCCCCACCTCAGAGATTACTTTTTTAATCTTTATAAAACTGAGCTTGATAAACGAAAGTGGCCCTATGTCATTATTACAGGTAAGGAATACCATCGTGTGAACAATGCCATAAATGCTATTGACAAGCAGCTGTAGGTGCAGGATTCTGTTGTTGTTTTTCAAAAGTCAGCAAATTAGTTCCTCCTTTGCCCCCGTTACATCATTTTCTCACCGGTGCTTTCAAGCACATTCAAGTCATCGTTCAGCTCATCGAAAGGGGTGCCTACGCCTAAATTCATTATAGGCTTGGTGGTACTACTGCCTGATGAAAACCTTAATTTTTTCTAAACCACATATACCAGGCAAGGTAATACTGATTTTCTTTTTTCTTTTCTTTCATCTTCTCAAATTCATCCTTATTGGCAAGGGCAGGTAATAGAAAATCCTTGCCTGTAGTCCAGTTTGCGGGCGTCAGCACATTGTTTTTATCCGACTCCTGTAAAGCCGTAAGTGCGCGTAAAACTTCATTGGTATTGCGTCCTATGTTCATAGGATAAAACTCAAGTAAACGAATTTTATTATCAGGGTCAATAACAAATACACCTCTTATATTTTTGGTATTACTCACATCAGGATGTTGCATGCCGTATTTCCTCGATATCTCAAGGCCAATATCCGAAACAATAGGAAACTTAATTTGGGGCGTTTTCTTACCATTGTATGCAATGCTTTCCATCGAACTAATCCATTCAAGGTTGCTGTTTACACCATCGGTTGACACAACAATCAACTGGGTATTCAACTTCTTAAAGTCTTCCTGTAAATAGGCAAACTCTATCAATTCGGAGGTGCATACCGGCGTAAAACCAGCAGGATGACTCATAATTATTTTCCATTTCCCGTAATAATCATCCGGAAATTTAATTTTCTATGTTGTGGTATTGACTTCAAATTATGGTGCAACTTCACCTAAGGTGGGTATTCTAACTGTTTTATTGTCCTGTGCCATAGAAGGTGCAGCAAAAATTACGATAAGCAATAATGCTAATATATTTGTTTTCATAATATTATATTTTATATTTAGATTAAATAAAAACAAAATTACAACAAATATCCGAAAAGGCATTAAAAAATTTTGTTAAAAAACAAAAATTTTAAAAAAGATGGAAAGGCGAGTTAGGTAAAAAAGGAATATATTTGTAATAATTAATAAAATGAATCACTGTTGTCCGATAAAAATTTTGAAAATTGATGAAAAGCATTATTCACACAACTATTTTGGATATTATTTTTCTTAATGGGGTTTGTTTTTGTAAAGCTGTGAATTGCTTTTCAGCAATTTATTTTGCCTCTTATCTGCCTAAGGCAGATGTAAATTACTGAAAATCAATTCTTCCCTGCCTTCCGCAGGCAGGCTTTAGCCCCGACCCATGTCGGGAGAGGCAAAAACAAAAACTTATATCTACATCCAATAACTATAACTAAAATTTTTATCGGACATTAATGAAAATGAATATGAAAAGAACAACCTTTTTAATATTGGTTATATTAGCATCTTGCAACCTTTATGCTCAGGAAAGCATTGAAAAAGCCGCATCAGAAATGGCCAATAAAATAGCATTGGGATTAAAAAAATGCAAGGACATACCGCGTGATTCTAAAATTGCCGTATTGTATTTTGAATCGTCGGAAAGGATGAAAACAAGTCTGGGCATGAAATTGTCGCAAAAAACAGCCATAAAGCTGATGACACTGTTGAATAAAAAAGACTTTACCATAATGGCGCCCGAAAATGTTGAACAAAAAAAGCTCAATAAAATTTCAGCCTCATTTTTTTCGCTTCCCAGCAAGGAAGAAAGCGAGATTTTTTACAAAAACTTCAACAACAGCCAGCGCCCTGATTATTTCTTAACCGGCAAGTATTATATTGACGAAGCTTTTACTAAATTAACTCTTACTGAATTCAGTGTACAGAAAAACACCTATGAACTGGGGGACGCCAAGAAAACAGCCTGTGGTTTCGAAAACGTGTCTGTTGATATTTTACCTGCCGACAAAAACGACATTATTAAGTATCATACGGTGTCACTGGATGAAGTCGGCACTTTAATATCGGAAGGCATCAGCCAGAAAGTTGTTGTATTCCCTGAACTGAAAAGTGCCCTTGTACGGGTTGATAACATTACGCTGGGTAATACTTCAAGTATGAGCGAATTTTCACAAAGGTTTACGGCTACAATAGAGCAAAAGCTTGCACGGCAGGGGCTTAATGTGTCAACAAGGCAAAATATACCGGGCGATACCGCATCTATTCCTTACAAGTTTTTTTTAACAGGCCGTTATTGGGAAGAAGGTAACGATTTTAAAGTGGCGGTATTACTTAAAGAACTTCCAAGTGAGCGTATAGTTGCTTCAGAAGAGACCAAACTGTCGAAACTGTGGCTGACCGCAAATAACATTTCCTTTAAACCCGAAAACTTCGAAAGGGCAAAGGCAAACGAAGCCATATTTAATAAAGATGAGCTTAAATCAACAGGCGACCTGAAAGTTGAAATTGTTACCAATAAAGGCAATAGTAATTTGATATTTACAGAGGGCGATGAATTAAAATTATGGGTTAAAGCAAACAAAGAATGCTACGTGCGGCTGGTATATTACCTTGCCGATGGTCAGACCGTGCTGATGCTTGATAATTTTCATGTAACGCCCGAATATATCAACAAATATTACGAAATTCCGAAAACTTTTGAGTGCTCCGAACCATTTGGCACCGAAACCCTGCAACTTTTTGCCCAGAACGAAAAGTTTAAGCCACTGCTTACAGAAATGAAATCGGGTTATGTTTTTGTTCTTGATGACACAAAAGCCATTGTAGAAGAAGGCCGCCGCGGGTTTAAAGAAAAAAAGGAAGCTGCCGAATGCAGGTTGTCGTTTACCACTTTGAAGGGCACAAAATAGATTAATAAATAATCAAACATGAAAACATCTGTCGAGATTAGCATGTACCCGCTTTCGGAGGAATATGAAGGTTTGATACTTGATTTTATTTCACGTCTTAACAAACATAACGGCATTACAACAATTACCAATGGCATGAGCACGCAGGTTTTTGACACATTCGATACGGTAATGGCGGCCATAACTACAGAAATAAAAGCTGATTTTAAAAAGGGCAAGACAATGATTTTTGTAATGAAATGTGTTAATGCCGATTTGAAAAATTATTAATTTTAAAAATATACTATCGAAAAACAGCATCCAATGAAACAAAAGCACATCGCTATATATTTATTTCTCAGTCTTATAAACCTATTTTTCTTTATTAAATCTTTTGCACAAAACATCCCTGAATTAAAGGTAAACACCACCCATGCCGAATCGGTTAATGCCGTAGCTTTCTCATCCAATGGCCAGTTTGCACTTTCGGGGAGCAACGATAAAACCATGAAGTTGTGGGAACCGGTATCGGGCAGGGAAATCCGCACTTTTACAGGTCATACTCAGGGGGTTACTTCGGTAGGTTTTGTTCCCGGTGGCAAACAGCTTGTAAGCGGCAGTTGGGATAAAACGCTGCGTTTGTGGGATATGGCCACAGGCAAGGAAATCAAAACCATTGACTATGGCAATGCCATCATGTCGGTACATGTGTCGCCCGATGGCAAACGGGTGGCTGCAGGAGGCAGTTCAGGGCTTATCCTTATATGGGATTTGGCCACAGCTAAAGAAATAATGCGGCTTGAAGGGCATACGGGTGTTGTAAACAAGATACTTTTTCATCCAGATAAAAAACATTTGTTATCGGCCGGCACCGATAATGAACTTAAATTATGGGATATCAGTCTTGGAAAGCCCGTAAGAACCTATAAAGGACACACCAACCAGGTTACCGTATTTGATATATCGCCCGATGGCAAACTCATGCTTTCGGGAGGCATGGATAATACTGTTATTCTATGGGATATATTCTCAGGTAAACAGTTAAAAGTATTCAACAAATTTGGAAATAATATTGCCTCCGTAAAGTTTTCGCCTGATGGTAAAACATTTTTTACTTCTGCAAAATTTGAAGCCATAAAACTTTGGGACGTTGCAACCGGATATGAATTAAGCGCCGAGCCTTATGTCGGTTTTTATGTACAGGATGCGGCCTTTGCTCCTGATGGCAAAACTATTTTAACCGGCGATATTTACAGAAATGTAAAAATAAGAGCCGTGCCTTCTTTACGGGAACTTATCTGCTTAGGCGGACAACAAGGCAAATTGCAGGCTGTAAAAATTAACACGGATAATGTTTTCTTTTCAATGGATTCCATTTTGTACAGGATATCGCTTAAGGGTAACAGGAAATTGCATTCATACGCCTTGCACAAAGCTGCCATTTTAGATATAAGCCTTTCGGCAAATGGTTTGTACCTGCTCACAGCTTCAAAGGATAAAACGATAAAGCTCTGGGATATTAAAAACGAAAAAGTTATTCACACCTTTAGTGGTCATGATGCCCCCATTACCCTGGTGCGCTTTTCGCCCGACGGAAAACAATTTGTTTCTGCCGGGTTCGACAAGAAGATACTATTGTGGCATGTGGACTCTGTGAAGGAAATCAGGAGCTTTTTTAAACCTGAAAATATCACACCCGACAACCCCATGAACACCAAGGGCACTATTCATGATGTGCAGTTTTCATCGGACGGAAAGTATCTGGTATCGGCCAGTATGGAAAGTTCAAAAAAATACGTAAATATATGGGAAATTGCCACCGGAAAAAACACAGGTACGTTTAAAGGCCATGAATTTATGACACGTGCCGCCTGCTTTGTGCCCGGCAATAAAAAAGTCATTTCAGGGGGAAACGATAAAAAATTGATACTCTGGGACATAAACACCTCAAAAGAAGAAAAGGTTTTCGCCGGACATTCAGGCTATATCAATGCTATAACCGTTTCTCCTGATGGAAAAAGTGTTATTTCGGCCAGCGAAGATAACACCATGATACTATGGAATTTATTTTCGGGAGACTCCATCCATGTATTTAAAGGACATCAGGGGGCTGTTGAGTCTGTACAATTCTTCAATTCAGGTAAAATAATTATCTCCGAAAGCAAAGACAATACAATTAAAGTATGGAATAATGCAACAGGGACAGAATTGTGTACTTTTTTCAACATGGGGCCAACCGACTGGACTGTAGTGACACCCGATGGAAAGTTCGACGGTACTGAAAGGGCGGTTAAAGATATATATTTTGTAAAAGGCACCGATATACTGCCTCTCGATGCCTACTTTGAAAAAAACTACACGCCCGGCTTAATGGCAATGGTTTTGAATGGCTTCCTGGCCGAAAACATAAAAAATAATCTTTCAGGCATAAACACGCCACCAACAGTTATCATTAAAACTATGCTTAAAGACAGTGTCGTCACTTCAGAACAGGTTACGCTTGAGATTGAAGTAACCGACAAAGGCGGTGGCATTGATGAAATACGCCTGTATCATAACGGAAAACTGGTAGAATGGTCGCAGCGCGGCTTTAAAGAGTGGACTCAAAAAGGCAATACGGTTACCCAAAAATTTACCGTACCGGTTTTATTTGGCCCTAACGAATTTGTCGCCACAGCCTTTACAAAGGACAGGACAGAGGGTGTTTCACAACCTGTTAACATTATTTACAACATGACCTTTCACAAGCCCTCTTTACACATTTTAGCCCTTGGTATCGACACCTATAAAAACAGCAAATACACCCTCAATTATGCTGTTGCCGATGCACAGGCATTGGTAGATATCTTAAGTGCAAACACCAACAATCTCTTCGACACCGTGGAGGTGGTATTTATTAAAGACACAATGGCCATACGCGACAACATTATCCATGCTTTTACCGTTATGACCGAAAGAGTACAGCCTAACGATGTGTTTGTTTTTTACTATGCGGGGCATGGTGTGGTTAGTGAACCATTAAAAAACGAAACGCCGGAGTTTTTTTTAATACCCTACGATGTTACACAGATGTATGCCGAAAGAAATGCGCTTAAAAACAAAGCTATTTCGGCGTCCGAATTGAACAAATGGCTTATTAACATTAAAGCCCGAAAACAACTGGTGGTTCTCGACGCCTGCCAGAGCGGGGCTGCTACCGATGCCCTGTCGTTGCGCGGTATGGCCGAAGAAAAAGCCATAGCACAGCTGGCTCGAAGCGCCGGAATTGTAGTACTTGCTGCCAGCAGTTCCAACCAGTATGCAGAAGAAATCAAAGAACTCGGCCATGGCGCTTTTACTTATGCACTTCTGGAGGGATTAAAAGGCAAAGCCGACAGCGGTGTAAAAGATTTTAAAATTACTGTTTTCGAATTAAAAGCCTGGCTCGATGACCGCGTTCCTGAACTCACTTCTAAGTACCGGAACAGCGCTCAATACCCATCGTCGTTCAGCAAAGGGCAGGACTTTCCATTAAAGGTCATTCATTAACCTGTAAGTTATGGAAGTGATTAAAATGGCGTTATGTTTTTAACTGCCACTGACTGTCGTTTTCGGTTTCTCTGTATGCTGCCTCATCGCCATCCTCCATAAAATCTTTCCTGACTTGTACCTCTTTAAAACGTTCAATAATTTTCTTGCTCAATATCAATATATTAGAATAAAATCAATCAGTTTTTACCGCACTAATGCAAGAGGGCTAATACAAATTATTTAAGTTATTTTTACTTTTTGTCTGCCACACAAAAAGTAACAAAAAGGTCACCGTGAAGAAAAATTTGCTGTATGTTACGCTC
>JAKIYU010000065.1 GCA_022708385.1 Bacteroidota bacterium
CGAAAAAAACATTAAAACGGGAAGGAATTTACATTACTTCGACTGCATTAGTGCACCTTGCACACATACCTGTCCTACCCACCAGGACATTCCGGAATACATGTATTATGCAGCCGAAGGTAATTTTAACGAAGCTTTCAAAACCATCCTCAAAACCAATCCTTTTCCCAATGTGCTGGGTATGGTATGCGACCATAAGTGCCAGACTAAATGCACGCGGGTCAATTACGATGAGGTACTCAGAATAAGGGATGTAAAATGGTTTGTCAGTGAGAATAACAACAACGGGTATAAAGAAGAGCTGCCTCTGAATGGCATCAAGGTCGCCGTTATTGGGGCGGGCCCTTCCGGCTTGTCATGCGCTTATTTTCTGCGGCTTGCCGGTGTCGAAGTTACCGTTTATGAAAGCAAAAGCATTTCGGGTGGTATGGCGTCGGAGGCTATTCCCCGGTTCAGGCTGAAAGAAAAAGCGTTGCAAAAAGATATTGACCGCATTAAAAATCTGGGCGTACATATTCATTACAATGCAAAAATTGACCATCAGTCGTATGGATTTATTAAAAATGAATACCACTACATTTATATAGCAGTGGGGGCTCAAAAAATTAAAAAACTTAACATTCCGGGCGATAATGCCGAAGGTATTATTGACCCTATTGAATTTCTTTCCTCTTTAAAGCGCAATGCGCCCCTTTCCCTTGGGGAAAATGTTGCAGTTGTAGGAGGTGGAAATACTGCTGTGGATGTGGCAAGAGCCGTGTTAAGAGTGCTAAAAGACAGAAACAAAGTAACCATGGTTTACCGTCGTACACTTAACGACATGCCTGCCGAAAAAGAAGAAATTGAAGCCCTGCTCGAAGAAGGCATAAAAGTAATTGAGCTTTCTCAACCTGTAATGGTACTTACCGATAATAACAAGGTAAAGGGGATGAAATGTGTGAAGATGCAACTGTCGGGCAAGGACTCTTCAGGAAGGGGTAGGGTTGTACCGGTACCGGATTCCGAACATATACTGTATTTCGATTGCATCATTCCTGCATTGGGTCAGGAAACAAATATAGATTTTCTGACAGATGATGAATTAAAAACCGTAACACACGACAAAATTACCCCTGCAAAATTATTTATCGGGGGCGATGCCTACAGAGGCGCTTCAACAATTGTTCAGGCTGTCGCCGATGGCAAAGAGGCCGCTTTAAAAGTGATAGATGCTATTAATTACAAAAAGGAAACAATAAGTAATAAAGTGCCGGAAATATCCTATGAAAAACTTCTTGAGAAACGTGCTATAAGGCAGTTTTCGGCACTTCCGAAACCAAACGCAAATCAAAATGAAGCCGATGCGCCTGAGTTGCCTTACAGCGAAAAACAAATCATGGCTGAAGCGTCACGCTGTTTGCTTTGCCATCAATTGTGCAATATTTGTGTGACTGTATGCCCTAATAAAGCCAACTATTGTTATATAACCGAACCTCTTTCGTTTACATTGTCAAAAATCCGCATGGCTGATAATAAGCCTGTTATTGAAAAAGACAAGACGTTTTGTGTTAAACAAAAGTATCAGATTATCAACATAAGCGATTTTTGCAACGAGTGCGGCAATTGCAGAACTTTTTGCCCTACGGCCGACGCTCCATATACGCATAAGCCAAAATTTTATCTGACCCCCGAAAGTTTCAGAAATGCCCCCGAAGGTTTTTACTTCACTAAAACTCCCGAAAAAAAAGCCCTGGTGTATAAAAAGGAAGATAAATTTTTTACACTGTCTATGATTAACGGACAGTATGTATTCGAAAACGACCAGATTAAAGCCAGCTTCAGTCAGAACAACTTTTCTTTGATGAAAGTTGAGCTGTTAAGTCCGTTTGAAGGCTACTTACTGCTCGATAAAGCAGCCGAAATGCTCCTCCTCTTTAAGGCAGCCGAAAATCTGTATTAAATATTAGTTTTATGGCACTTCCCCTCAGGTGGCATGTAATACACAATCCCAATGCGGTAAATTTCGGGAAATACTATACATGGGAAGCCATAAAAGAAATTCTGCTGAAAAATAATTTTGTTTTTCAGGAACACCTGGCGCCAAACCAAATTAGTTGTCATGAGATTATTGCCGGATTAAAGAATGAAAACATCAGACATTTTGTTGTAATAGGCGGCGATGGCACACTGAACGAAGTAGTTAATGCCCTTTATAATAATGGTTATAACACCTCGGATGTCGTTCTGGCGCTTATCCCGTCGGGAACAGGCAACGACTGGGCACGAACACATAATATTCGAGCGCGAAATAAGGAACTGGCAGACATGTTCCTTAAAGGAAAAATTGTACAGCATGATGTGGGGGTGGTTAGTGTAACAACCGGAACGAAAAATCAGCAACGGTACTTTGTAAATATTGCCGGATTTGCTTTCGATGCGGAAGTGATTCAGAGGATAAATAAGACTTCGAAACCTCAAAAAGGCAATAAAATGTTATACCTTAAAAACCTTTTTCTGAGCCTGCTCAATAACAAACCTGTACAATGTCGCCTCAGGGTTGATGATTACACCTTTGAAAAAAATGTGTTTTCGCTTGCTGTGGGTATTTGCCGCTACAATGGCGGGGGTATGATGCAGGTGCCGGTGGCTGATTTCAGGGATGGCTTTTTTAATGTTGTGCTTATAGAGCCGCTTAATCTTCTTGAAATATTTATCCAACTGCCTAAACTCTACAAGGGTACACATATCAATTATAAAAAAATACACCTTTTTAAAGGCAGGGAAATTGAAATTGTTCCCCAAAGAAATATACCTGCAGAAGTGGAAGGAGAAATAGTAGGCGAAGGTGTCTTTATAATCAAAGCGGCCCCCGCTTATATCAACGTTTTAGTGCCTTGAGATTGGCGAGAATTAGTCTTTAGTTATTTCAGAGGTATGGGCATCGGGGGGAAATATAAAGGTTGTAACCACGGCTGTAAGAAGCGAAAAAACAAATGTCATTACTAGGCAGCTTACCTGTTTTTCCATGCCTGTCTGTAACCATACTATGGTAAACAATATCCCGCCGATAATTGTAGCCAAAGCTGCGCGGGAATGAAATTTTTTCCAGTAAAGTGTCAGGATAATGACCACCGAAAATGTATCACCAATGCCAGCCCACACATATTTTACTATATTGTATATCAGGTTCTCTTTCATTGTTATAGCAAAAGTAAATGCAGCAAGCGCCAATACAGTGGTTACTATACGCGACAGCGTAAGTTTTTTAATACCTGAATTTTTGAACCATTTAGTGGGGATTAAAATGTTATCACTTAGTTCTGTTGCAGATAAAATAAGCAGCGAATTGGCCGTAGAAACTATGGCGGCAAAAACACCCGTAATAAGTATGGCAGCAATAACCGGATGAAAGATTTTAAACAAAACGGCAGGCATTATGGCTTCCCTGTCAAGTAGGGCAGACGATTGAGGTCCAAATATAGCCAGCCCAATCCAGCCTAAAAGTAAAGCTCCGGTATAGGCAAAAACTGTCCACGAAACTGCAATGTTTCTGGCCTGCACAGCCTGTTTGTGGTTTTCAATAGCCATAAAGCGTACGGCGAGTTGCGGCATGCCACCCAGGTAGCCGAACATCCAACTGAAGCCTCCTGCAATGACAATACCTGCACCCAGCCCTTTGGCTGCTCCGGTTAGTGAAGTGTAATTACTGCCGGCTTGTTGTAAAGCACTGCCAATAGAGGTGGCATAGACTTCGGGATTGTTTGCAATGTATATCAGCCCTACTATAGGGGCCACAATAAGGGTAACAAGCATAATGACGGCTTGTATGACATCGGTATAAACAACGCTTTGAAACCCGCCATAGATAGTATAGGGAACAACAAAAATAAATATAATAATCAACCCAATGTAAATATCAATGTCCAGTATCTGGTACAAGGCTTTACCACCGCCGATAAATTGAGCACCGATATAAAAGAAAAAGAAAAAAGCAATAATGAGACTGCCAAAGGTGCGTATGTATTTGCCTGTTGCCCCATGCCGGCGGCCTAGGTAATCCATGAAACTGTCGGCCTGGTATTTCTCGGCTTCGTTTCGGAAACGCAGAGCAATAAAAATCCAACCCAGTATAATGCCCAAAGCACAACCAAAAGCTGTCCACATCTCTGTCAATCCTGTTGCATAAGCGGCTCCAGGCAATCCCAAAAGAGCCCAACCCGACTCACCCGTAGCCCGCTCCGATAAAGCTGCTGCCCAACCCGGTAATTTGCGGCCGGCAATAGCAAAATCGGATGAATTCTTTACCTTGCGCCCGATAAAGAAACCATAACCGATTATCACTGCCATATAGGCTACCATAACAATTAAAATGATAAGTTGTGTTTGTGCCATAAATGTTAAATTTATTTCAAAATTAAAAAAAATAAATATTCGGGAATTATGTTTTAATTTTGACAAAACTTTCATTGTCTTTTTGTTACGCTTTTCAGGGCATGAAAATAACCAAAAAAACATTTGTAAAAATCCTTAAATGGATTTTGATTTCTTTGTCTTCTTTAATAGGATGTTTTATAATATTTGCCTTCATCATCCATTTTTTCTACCAGGATAAAATAAAGAATTTTATTGTTGATGAACTTAATAAAAACCTGCGCACAGAAATTAAAGTGGACAAAATTGACCTTAGCTTGTTCAGTAAATTTCCCTATGCCTCCTTACATTTTCAAGGTTTTTATGCCAAAGATGCCATCGAAAGAAAACAAAAAGATACCCTGCTCTATGCACAGCATCTGTTCCTTAACTTCAATATTATTGACATTTTTCGTGAACAGTACAAAATAAAAACTATCGAAGTGGATTATGCTGTACTGAAAATGAATGTATATAAGGATTACTCGGACAATTATACATTCTGGAAAGAAAGCAAAGACACCACAGACACGAAATTTGAACTGCTGCTAAAGAAAATTATATGTAAAGATGTCAGGGTAAATTATTGGTATGCCCCGCTGAAACAGTATTACGAGTTCGACATCATTAACGGAAAGCTCAATGGCAGAATTACAGACGATACGTTTAAATCGAAATTGACAGCTGATGTAAATATAAATAAAATTCAAATTGATGACTGGCGCTTTATAAATAGCCAGCAGGCCCGTATTGCCCTTTCGTTGTTTGTAAATATGAATACAGAAAAATACAGTATTACCGATGGGGAATTGTGTTTGGGTGATATGTGTTTTAAAACCGAAGGCTTTATTGATAACGACCCCGAAAAAGTGGGGTTAGACCTTACAATTCAGGGCGATGCTATCGATTTGCCCGCATTTATTGAAGAAATGCCTGAACAGCTCAGGGCTTATATGGATGGTTATAAAAGCAGAGGGGAAATAAGTTTTGTGGCCGTCATAAAAGGAGATATGGGAGCAGGGATGTTTCCTTACATCAATGTGGATTGTGGTATGAAAAACGGAACACTGACACAAAAGAAACAAGATATAACCCTTAACAACATTTCTTTCAATGCCCGGTTCAATAATGGCGAAAACCATGATGCTTCCACAAGTCGGCTGATTTTTGAAAATTTCAGCGCATCCATGCCACAAGGCTCAGCAAACGGTATCTTTTCTGTAGTCAACTTCAACCAGCCTATACTTAAGGCCGAAGCTCATGCCGACCTTAATATCAGTGAGCTTCTTAAATTTCTTAACAGCAGCCAGATAAAAGATGCCGAAGGAAAACTGACCATGAATGTGATGTTTAACGGCCGTATTAATAACCTGAGCGCATTTAACCCCGAAGACTTTATAAACAGTAAGTGTCATGGAAAGGCGCAATTAATAAACACCTCATTTACTTTGGCCGAAAACAATAAAAAAGTCAATAACATAGACGGTGTCTTTCAGTTCAACAACAACGACATCATTATTGATGATTTCGAAGCGCACATCGGCAGTTCCGACATTAAAGCCGAAGGCTATTTCCGCAACGCTTTGTCCTATGCTTTTCTGCCCGGGCAAACCCTGAGTGTTGATGCCGGACTGACCTCCCAATCTATAGGTCTCGACGAACTGCTCATGAGCCAGGTAAAGAAAAACGACACCATTTACAAAATGGAATTTCCCGAAAATATAAATTACAATATTGAGCTTAATGTTAAAAATTTAAAATTTGAAAAATTTGAAGCCAAACGATTTTCTGGGAAAATTAGCCTTAAAAATAAGGTAATGAAAGCTGAAAATGTGTTTTTTGAATCCTGCGATGCCTTGGTGAATGTGTCGGCTACAATTGACGGGCGGAAAAAAGGCCTGTTCTTGACACAGGTAAATGCGAAAGTTCAAAATGCCAATATCCGCAGCATGTTTTACCAGCTCGATAATTTCGGGCAACAGGAGCTTACCGAAAAAAATATTAATGGAAACCTCACAACAACTATTGACTTCCTATGTGCCTTCGACAGTGTCCTGAATATTGATTTGGGCAGCATTTGCGCCGTTGCTGATATTGCCATCGACAAAGGTGAACTGATTGACTATGCTCCCATGCAGGAACTGTCGCGTTACATTAAAGTCAGTGACCTAGCCCATATTAAATTTGAAACTTTACAAAATAAAATTGAAATTAAAAACAGAAAAATTACCATACCTAATATGAGCATCCGTTCCAGTGCTATCAATATCGAAGCATCAGGCACACATACATTCGACAATGTTATTGAATATCACTTACGCATTCTGCTATCGGAGTTGCTTGGGAAAAAAGCACGGCAGGCTAAAAAGGAAAACGAGGAGTTCGGTTATGTAGAAGACGATGGCCTGGGCAAAACGGCTTTGTACATGAAGATAACCGGTACGGTTGCCAATCCCAATATAAGCTACGACTCAAAAAAAGTTTACGAAAAAAACAAAAACGCCGTTAAAGAGGACATTAAAAATACCTTCCAGAAAATCGGCGAGGAACTTTTTAGAAAAAACGACACCATCAAAGACCTTCAGACACCCAAAGAAAAAGAAAAACTCAATAAACTCAAGAAGAAAAAATCTGACGACGAAATAATTGACGGGTTTAAACTGGAGTAGTTATCTGATAGCTTTTCTTTATTACGGCCGCCGTTCGGCGAAGTCTTGTGTGGTGGCTTTTGTGAGCGGGCAGACTTCGTCGTAATTTACATAGCAATCATTGTCATTTTCTTTTCCATTAAATGCGAATCTGTAGGGAATGTGAAGGGTTTCATTATATAATTGTAAACTATTCAAGTCTTTTTTATAAATGATTTAGTGCATATATTTATTTTTGTTCTGATTTTTTCAGTTCCTTTTTAAGTTCTATGCCTTTTTCTGTTAGTCTGTATTTCTGGAACCTGCTGCTTGGTTTTTCAGGAATAGTCATTTCTAAAAATTCACCATTGAGAGCAGGAATGAAATAATTTTTCAGGAAATTTTTCTTATCTGATAACCCGCCCGCTCGGCGAAGTCTTGTGTGGTGGCTTTTGTGAGCGGGCAGACTTCGTCGTAATTTATTATATAAGAATAACATTACCAATCATTTAAGTGTTTTTTGTTTTTTACAAATATAAATTTTTTTGTTAGTTTGAAAACTAACATTTAAGTCCGACGAAGTTTGCCATCGCACCTGCTTTTACACAAAACTTCGCCGCGCGCTCAATTACATATTTTTGAAGACTTCGGCGAGTAGGGGAAGAAAAAATCAGATGACAAAATTATCGACAGTTTTAAACTGGAGTAATTTACTTACGGCCCTACATTGCCCATAATATTGTTGGCAAAGGTATTGCCACCGCCGTTGAGCATGCTGGCATTCGACTGCACATAAATACCCCAGCCGGCGCTCATCGAAATATTGCAGTTGCTTACCGATACGATGGCTTCGGGTAGGCCCATGGGCGCTCCCACATAAACCGAACTGATGTATTCGGGACTGCCGCCGCCATACGAAATATCCACATACGCCAAACGGTTGTTGGTGCTCCGTGAGCCAAACAACAGGCAATGCCAGTAACCCTGTACCTGTTGCACAGACGAAAAAACAATTCTTTCGGAAGCGGTGCCTGTGGCATTAAGCGAGCCTTGGGGCCGAATTTGTATCATGGAGCCGAAATCCATTTGCATATTTACCCCCTGTGTCATGTTCACATCAGCTTCAATAACTGTGGTACCTCTATGTACATAGGGAATGCTTTTTTTGCTCCAGGTCAGGGGCGTTTTGATATAGGAGCCTGTAAGTGTTATATAAGAATGGTCGTTGTTAGTGTAAATAGTATTGTCATTTATTTCAGGTATCTGGTTGGGTTTTATCTGCATAGGATACTCGCAGTATTCAATCTGGTTGTCGGTAAAACCTTCCAGGTGGGCATCACTCGCAGCCAGTACAATAGCGTTGTTTTTGCTGTTGCTGATTTTCGAAAACTGCATTTTAAGAAAGCCCCCTGTGTTCATATACAGTGTGCCGTTATTTGAATTATCGCCGCCCCCATACTCTATGTTTACGTAGCTCAGTTCATTTCTGGGGTCGTTTGAGTTAATCATCACATATTTCCACGACCCGCGCGATTTCGTGCGTCCTGTTATTTTTATAGGATTGGAAGCGCTGCCTTTGGCAATGAGCGTGCCGGTAGTTTTTATAACGATGCTGGCCCCTTCTCCCATTTCAATTACAACACCGGAATCTATTTGCAGCACCGATTCTACATTGAGTACCCCTGTAATGTAGTAGTCGCAGGCATTGGGGTCAGCGTTGATATTTGTAAAAACAGTATCGCGCGAGATAGTGCCCGAAATTGAGCCGTCATCTGGTTCCGGATCAGGCTTGTCAACAACGGGTTCTTTTTTGCAACACACAACAGTCATGAGTATTAAGAACATCACAACCGGCTTAATTATACTGTTTTTGCTAAACATTATATTTTGTTTTTTCTAAGTCAAACTAATAGAACAAAAAGCACAGGGCTCTTAAGGACCGATGGCGCCTGTGCCATTGCTGAAGAAATTATTAAAGCCGCCGTCAATAAACTGGTAAACACCGTTACGGTAAATACCCCAGCGTTGACTGTTTGCAATCGTGCTGTAGCTTATTTTGAAAAATGCATCCTGTAAATAAATGCTGGCGTTCCAATACCAATAACCCCCACCGTGGTTGATCGATACATATTTGAATTCGTTGAAGGGATTATTCGATAAAAACAATATGCAATCCCAATAGCCCGAGATGCTCTGGGCGCCGCTGAAGTAAATACTGTCCACATCGGTGCCTATGGCGTTAAGGGAACCCGTTTCTTTAACGAGAATACGGCCGGCAGGGCCAAAAATATAGCGTGCACCGGGGGAAATGATCAGGTCGGCATAAATACTTGTGGCATCCATCAGGTAAAAAGGCACATCCGATTTTCCCCACGTTTGGGGCGTTAGCACATTCGAACCGACAACTTTAATATAATTATATACATTTTGGTTGCTGAATACATTCGATTCGGCTATGGAACTAACCTGCGAACTGTTAATAACCAGGGGGGCATAACCCGATTCCCTGATTTCGTTATTCTGAAAGTTGACAAGGCGTGAATCGGGGTTTATAACTACCATACCGTTGCGCTCGCTCTTTTGTATCTTAGTGTTGTGCATGTTTACCATTGAGGTGCTGTTGAGTATAAGCGTGCCTTCTACGTTAGGATTGCCGCCACCATCTTCAATGACGGTGTATTTTATTTCATTGACAGAGTCAAACGAATGTATCATAATGTAATCCCAGTAACCGGGATTGTGCTGTTTGCCTGTTATAACAATATTACTGTCGGGGGTACCCATAACTCTTAACCGGCCCTGAGAGGTTACCGTCATTTTTGCTGCAGGCCCCATTTCAATTCTTACGCCAGGCATAATTGTCAGTTCGGCTGCAATGGTAACTGACGATGGTACACGGTAATCAAGCTGATTGGGGTCGGAAAAACGATTGTACAGTGTTTTGTCTTCAGAAATAGTTCCCGAAAGCACTTCTTCATCGGGTGGTTCCTCTTCGTCCGGCCGAAGCTGCCCGTCGCCTTCTTTCTTGCACGAACTGACAGCTAACAGCAACATCAGCCCAAAATAGAATATCCTACTGAATAGTTTAATGGGGTTTGTTTTCACTGCTGTTTCTTTTTATTGGTTTAATAAACAAATTTATCAAAAAAAATCTATCCAAAATACAATTATAATAAAAAAAACTATTTGACCGCTAAAATACTTCCTGCAAATACATTAATAATGTATTTTTGAAGACAATTAATACACAATGCCCAGGAAAAAAATTATAATAGCTTTTCTTACGCTGCTAATCATTACAGACGCTAGTATTTATTATGCAAGAATAAATTATGCCGTTGTAGTTTCGCTAACCTTTGAGGGGATTTCTGAACCTGATTTTAATACCATCTATTTTTATGGGGAAACACCCTTAAACAGGGCTGTTTATTTTCAAAAAACAAGAAATATTCTGAATTTTAGTTCTTTAGGCAACAGGGCTTTTATAAAAGAGATTTACCTTGAAATACCAGATAGTGTCAGAAAAAAACTGACACGCGCCGAGCTGGTGCTGGGTGAAAAAAAATACGAATTTAACGATAACGGTTTTGACAAAATATTTATAAAGTCTTCGGAAAAAGAAA
>JAKIYU010000066.1 GCA_022708385.1 Bacteroidota bacterium
ACACGACCATGGCGTTGTACAATATCGACCCGAAAAGGGTGTATGCTATGGGCTTTTCGATGGGTGGATTTATGTGCCACCGCCTTGCCTGCCAGCTCAATAACCGTATTGCAGCTATTGCTTCAGTAGCCGGCACCATTGGCGCTTCACTCAACTGCAACCCCGGTAGGGCAGTCCCTGTACTTCACATGCACGGCACAGGTGATTCGACCATCTATTATAACAATAATTTGTATGGTATGGATGCTATGGAAACCGTTATGTTTTGGGTTAACAATAACCATTGCGATACAACTCCCATTATAACCGATATGCCTGATATAGCTGCTGATGGTTTTACCATAAAACATTTTGTTTTTGAAGGGGGCGACGACAGCACCGTGGTAGAACATTACCGTGTAGATAGTTGTGGGCACCAGTGGATTTACCCCCCAAACAACGACATGTCCTATACACAGACTATCTGGGATTTCCTGTCGCGTTACAGCATTCCCAGTTGGGTAAATATAGATAAAGTACCCTCTTGTAAAAACATACACATTTATCCAAACCCTGTAAAAGATAGGCTTTTTATCGAAAACAGCTATGCACCTATTAAAAAGGTATTCATTTATAACATGATTGGCAAACGGGTCATGGAACTGCCTTTTATTACCGGCGACAATTCTGTGGATGTATCTGGGCTCAGCAGCGGCATTTACCTCATCACATTACAGCACAACGATGCCCGCATTTCCAATTTTAAATTCATAAAACAATAACACAATTTTCAGGAAGCAGGGGCAGATGACGTTCAGTAAGAGTATCAGCATTAAAAATAAAAAAGCCGGTTTTGAGTATTTTTTGCTCGAAAAGTTTACCGCCGGCCTGGTGCTCACTGGTACCGAAATAAAATCTATCAGGGAAGGCAAGGCCAATATTACGGATGCTTATTGTGCCGTATTGGACGGGGAACTTTACGTCAAGAATATGCACATAAACGAATACACTTTCGGGAATTACAATAACCATGAGCCCAAGAGAGACAGGAAATTGCTTATTACCAAAAGGGAACTCCGCAAAATAATTTCAAAACTAAAGGATATAGGTATTACGATAGTTCCCACATTATTGTTTATAAACGAAAAAGGTCTTGCCAAGCTCGAAATTGCCGTAGCAAAAGGCAAAAAGCTCTACGATAAGCGCGAGAACATTAAACAAAATGATATCAGAAGAGAGCTGGAGAAAGGAAAGTAACTAGAGAAGACAGAAGATATATAACCCTTTCGTGTGCAAATACTCACACACGAAAGGGTTTTTCCCATTTCGCTTTTTATCAAGCTTCATATTTTTAGGGATTACTTAACATCACCGAATCTATCATTAAATCCATAATATCAAATTAAAAATTATTACCTCCGTGCATGAAAATATATTTGGACATTACTTTTATTGTGCGCTATTCATCATGCTTTAAAGCGATTTTGTCACAAAATTTGAAAATGGTCAAATTTTCCGCCAAAATCAATCTTTTTTACTTATTTGCCCTGTACTGCGCTCAAAGCCGTAAGGCTTTTCGCTTGTACAGGGCTACAAATATCCGACGCCTACAGCGCCGTCATTTTGCTGATAATCTTGAGCTATTCATTAAGCCCTTTTTACAGCTGATTTTACCACGTATTATATCTTCTTTCCGATATAAAACATATAAGACTCATAGGTAAACTTTATTCCTCAAAGATAAGAAATTGAACGAATATAAACACAAAAACCATATAAATTATCCGACAGGGCTTGCCATCAATAGCTTTGTCAGGCATAACTTATAACTTTAAGTACTTTAAACTTCAAACTTCAAACTATATTTTTATTTTCACACAATTTTATATTTATCAAATATTTATACTACCTTTGCAGGCTCAAATTATTAACTAAACTTTTTTAAATTATGCCAGCAAGAATAAGATTACAGCGTTATGGTAAAAAGGGCAAACCCTTTTATCACATTGTAATAGCGGATGGTCGTGCACCACGTGATGGGAAATTTATTGAACAAATTGGCACTTACAACCCGCTAACCATTCCCGCAACCATTAATCTGGATATAGACAAATCCATCAAATGGTTGAAGAACGGAGCTACACCCAGTGACACTGCAAAAGCTATCCTTTCGTATAAAGGTGTGTTTTATAAATACCATCTCGAAAAAGGTGTGATGAAAGGCGCTTTAACACCTGAACAGGCCGAAGCCAAATTCAATGCATGGTTATCTGAAAAAGCAGATAAAATTGCCAGTAAAATTAAAGCCCGCGAACTGGCTAAGAAAGATGCCAAAAAGAAAGCATTAAGCAGAGAAACGGAAGTGAATGAAGCCCGCGAAAAAGAACAAATGGCTAAACTGGCCAAATTAGCCGATAAAGAAGCCAGCGAAAAAGCTGCAGAAGAACCCGTTGCAGAAACACCTGCCGTACAAACTCCTGCTGCTGAAGATGAAGCACCAAAGGCACCCGAAGCATCTGCTGAAGCTGCCGAATAACAGGGTTTCTTTTTATGAACAAGGGCTATACCTCCATAGGCACTTTTTTGTCGCCTCATGGCTATAAAGGGAAAATTACAGCCACTGTCAAAGTAAAAAGCAAAACCCCTATTAAATTTCCGGAATCCATATTTGTTGAAATCCAACAGGTGTGGGTTCCTTTTTTTATTGAAGAGTCTTCGGTTTCGGGGAAACATTTTATTCTAAAGATTTCCGATATAGACACCGAGCAAAAAGCCCTGACGTTTAAAGGAAAAGAAATTTTTGTTGCTAACGACTGCTTAAATACTTTGAATATCACGGAAAATGAGCATTTTAAAATAATTGGTTTCCATGTGGTGGATGAAGTGGCCGGAGCTGTTGGTATGGTAGAAGAAATCCTTGAGTATCCCGGTCAGGATATCATTAAAATTAAGAGTGCCAACCATGTAGAAATTCTAATCCCTTATGTGAAAAGCTTTTTAAAGAAAATTGATAAAAAGCAAAAAACAGTTCATATTGCCACGCCCCCCGGCTTACTGGAGCTTTATTTAAAGATATAAATGCCGGTTTTTTATTTTAAACAATTCAGCCTGAATGACGATGATTGTGCCATGAAAATTGGTACGGATGCCGTGCTGTTAGGCTCATGGACACAGATAAAATATGAAAGGGAAATTCTCGATATTGGTACCGGTTGCGGTATTTTGGCTTTGATGCTGGCACAAAAATCAACAGCCACTGTCGATGCCGTTGAAATTGATAAAAATGCAGCCGGCAGGGCAACAATCAATTTCCAAAATACGCTATGGAACAACCGGCTAAATGTTGTAAATGCTGCGTTTAACGACTTTGCCGAAAGCACAACAAAAGTTTATGACATGGCTGTTTGCAATCCGCCATTTTTTTCCGACAGCCTCCTTTCCGGTTCTCATGCAAGAAATGTAGCCAGGCATAATGTGAACTTGTCTCCCGAAAAACTCTTGTGTGGTGTTGCTAAGCTTTTAAAACCGGGTGGTATTTTTAACCTGATTCTCCCGTTCGACCAGGAAAAAATGTTCAGGCAGTGGTGTACAATGTACCACTTCTTTCCGTTATTAATTACCCGTGTTATACCGGTATATGGTAAAACACCCAACAGAACGTTGTTTTCGTTAATAAAAGAAAATAATAATTTTATATGTATTGAAAATGAATTAATTATACGAATGGACTCAGGTAAATATTCAAGTGATTATACCAACCTGACAAAAGATTTTTTGTTAAATTCGTAAATCGTTTTATAATAATATTGAACAGATGAATGCATCAAATACCATAGCGCATAAAGGGACAGTAGTTAAAAGTGACGAAAACACGATATACGTGGCCATTAAGGCAGAATCGGCCTGTGGCTCATGCCATGCTAAGGGATTCTGTGATATGGGTAATGCCGGTGAAAAAATAATTGAAGTGAAGAGAACAGGTACTGCTTCTTACAATCCTGGAGAAGAAGTGAACGTAGTGATGACCGAATCTCTTGGAATAACCGCTGTATTGCTGGCTTACGTATATCCATTTATTATTTTATTTACTGTCCTGATTCTTTCTCTGGCCTTACTCAAAAACGAGCTTTTTTCCGGCCTCCTTTCAATAGCGGTACTGGTGCCTTATTATTTTATTCTGTACATGAGGAGGGACAAGCTCAAAAAGGCTTTTTCTTTCAGGATAGACTGAGATGATTATTTTTTCTTCTCGCTTTTAAGCAGGCTGCCGATATCTTTGCCCAGTTTCTGAATGGTGGCAATGCCTTTATTTATTGTCCCTGAAGCGTAGCCTTCGTAGCCGCTTACTTTATAATGATGAGAATACCGCTGCGGGTATATCAGTATTTTGGTGTTCACTGGGTAATGTTTTTCGAGTTTGTCCGGTATCTGCTCGAGCTGATTCATAAAAGATAAAGAGCCCTTTCGCGCCAGAGTAAGCACAATGATGTCGTCCTTGCGAATATCTTTGGCAATCAGCAAATCTTCCCACGCGTCAATATATACTGTATTAAACGGGAGTACAGGGGTCTTATGTTTTAAAATTTCAGCAGTGGCCTGAGAAGTAATATTATTGCTGTATAAAATAACAGGCAGGTTTAGCTCAGTGGCTAAGGTGTGAATTTTCGACAGCCAGATAATAAATCCGCTTTCCTTTTCAGCATGGGGCGGTGCTATTACTATCAGGCGTTTGTGGTTGACAAAAGGCCGGTTAAGTTGGCAAATAAAAATGGTCTTATCGGTATTGTTGATAATATTTTCAACTTTATCGCCGATGATTTTATCGAGCATGCCTTGTTTACGGGGCCATCCGATAATAATGATGTCGGCCATTATTTCTTTAGAGGTGCGGGCAATGCCGCTGGCAGGATTGTGGTCGAGCGTGATAATTATGTTGGCTTTTTTTTCTCTTGCTGAGGCTTGCCGGACAAACCTTTCGAGTTCGCCCTTAGTTATGAGGACATTGTTCTCGGCATTTTCGTCGTTTGGTATGCATGACAATATAGATACAGGGTTGGGCGATTTGTTGTTCTTGATGTACAACGCAAAATCGAGCAGATGCTCAATATTGGTAATATTGGCTATTGGCAGCAGTATGTGCTCATTAAGAATTTCATCCTTGTTGTCGTCGGGATTTTGTTGTTCGGTGATGAGTATTTTCTTTGCTGCATTTTCAGTTACAATGGATGCCACTATGCAGGTAATAAGGATCAGTATTATGGTGCCATTAAGTATATTGTCGTCGAGGATTTTTGCATTGTAGCCAACCAGTATTACAGCCAGAATGGCAGCCGCATGTGAACTACTCAGACCAAAAATCAACCGCCGCTGCATCGCATTATACCTGAGCACTTTCTGTGTAATAAATGCAGCTATCCATTTACCGATAATGGCAACTATTGAAAGCACTAAGGCAATATACAGAGCATGGGGACCATTAAGGAGCACAGTAACGTCAACGACCATTCCTACACTTATAAGAAAGAAGGGTATGAAGAGAGAATTCCCGATAAATTCAATCCTGTTCATTAATGTGGATGAATGGGGAATAAGCTTGTTCAGCGCCAGCCCCGCCACAAAGGCGCCTATAATGGGCTCTATGCCTGCTACTTCGGCCAGAAATGCTGCAAAGAAAACAACAGCTAGTACAAAAATATAGTGCGAGTGTTTCTCACTTTCGAGCCTGCTGAAAAACCATTTGGCTACACGTGGTACAATAAGAAACATAAATATAAAAAAAAACGCTAAAACAATAATTAATTTGACCCAGAATACCGAATTAAGTGTACCGTGTGCTCTCCCCATGATGACTGCTAATAAAACAAGGACGACCGTGTCGGTTATTATAGTGCCCCCGACCGTGATGGCTACTGACTGGTTTTTGGCTATGCCCAATTTGCTGACAATAGGATATGCAATAAGCGTATGGGTCGAAAACATACTGGCTATAAGCAAGCTGGCAGTCAGGTTGTAATGTAGCAGAAAATAGGCAGCGGGTAAACCAATGATGAATGGGATAATAAATGTGAAAAAACCAAAAATAAGACTTTTGTTTCTGTTGGCTTTAAACTGGTTTAAATCGAGGTCGAGACCTGCAATGAACATAATATAAAGCAAACCGATGGTCGAAAACAGGTCTATGGCAGCGTTTTTTTGAAGCACATTAAAACCATGAGGGCCAACTATAACCCCTGAAATAATCAATACAATAATGCCGGGAATGCTCAAGCGGCGCAACAGGATAGGGGAGAGGAGTATGATGAACAGAATAACAGAAAATATAAGAATGGGATTTTGCAGGGGAAGCGAAAAATCATCGAAAATATGTGCAAAAAGATCGGACATGCTATATATCCCTCTTTAAATTTACGTGCAAAGTTAAGATATAAATACGCAGAAAAAACTTATAATGAGATTAATTATTCAAGGTTTTTCTTGCCATTTTTTTAGGCACTTATACACACATTCCCGCAATGCTTTTTCACGCGTGTCGTGTGGGCAAAGCCTTTCATTTTGCGCGTCCCATAGCAGTATCCCAGTTTCAGCTCAGGGTCGGCAAAGGCAAAGGAACCTCCGGCACCTGTCATGCCAAAAGCCTTTTCGGATGTGCCAAAAGAGAAATTAGGCGATGGCTTGCGGAAGCCAAACCGGTAAAACATCGGAATGCCCAGAAGGCGGGCCTTGTTATGGTCAGGCATGATTATTCCTGGGGCTGTTATTTCGTCGTAAAAATATTGGGCGAGGCTGCGTTGCAGGGTGTCGGTATGTTTGAAAAGTTCATTGAGATAAAGTCCTCCGGAATACAGTTGGTAGGCCTGCTGTGTGCCGGGCTCCCAGTAGGTTTTCTGATTTTCGAGAATATGCCTGATGTAAACCGTATCGTTTATATGTTTTATACGGATGTTTTTATCGAACATGGGAATACCCGATTGATGCGTGAGCAAATGGTTTATGGTTATAGTTTCTTTGCCTTTGTTTGAAAAGCCCTGCCAATAGGTGCCCACTTTGTCATCCAGTTTGAAAAGTTCCTGCGATATGCCAATGACTGTGGTCATGGCTGCAATACCTTTAGAGGCAGAAAAAAGCAGCACAAGTGTGTTTTCATCCCACTTTTGTTTAAATTTCTTATCTCTGTAGCCGCCATAGAGATTAACAACTATGGTGTCGTTCAGATAGACTGAAAGCGCTGCCCCTTTTTCACCCCGTTCAGCAAAATTCACTGCAAAAATATCTTTTACCTCTTCAAACCCCGGGGCAACATAGCCACTGATGCAGGAGGAAGGATTTTTTCTCAATAACCTTTCAGAGGTATTGCAGGAGAGTAGTATAAACGCGCTAAGAGTAACAATGAGGGTTGTTCTTACAAGGCGCTTACTAGAACGCTGAAAAAAAAGATGCGGTTTTTTAGAAATGTAAAACGTCACCTTTGCGCAGAAATCCACGGAATCCATTATCTGTTGCTTTTTTTTGCCAAAATTCAAAATTGTCACTGACATTATCGTGATAATGCCATAAATACGTTTTACACTTAATTTCGGGCTTTAGATGAGTAATATCCTCGTAATGTGCATGAATGACTGATTTTTCTGATGAAGTTTCGGCATCGTGAATAATGACCTGTGCTTTTTGATAAACACTTTCCAGGTGCTGTGGCACATAACGTGTGTCGCCGGTAAAATAAATGCTTTGATGCCCATCAATGAATAAGCCGTAAACCGGCAGCACATCCCTGATACCGGATACATGAAAAGTCGGGATGAGCTTAAAAGAAAGGGATTCCCATATAAAAGTATCCTTAAGGGGTATCACTTCAAAAAAATCATCCAGGGTAAGTGTGCCGTTGAAAATCATTCCAAGCCCTGCTTTAAGCGAATTGTTCCACAAGGTGTCGATAAACGATTCGTGTATAAATAATTTAATTTTACTTTTTACCTTATCAAAGTATGAATTGAAAGCCAGGTATTCAAGTCCGCCAATGTGGTCGGTATGAAAGTGCGTTATATAAACAGCATCTATATCTTTGTATGTCAAACCGTTTTCAGACAAAGAAAAACGTACATCACTGCCGGCATCCATAAGCATGTTTTTTCCCTGCTCGCTGATAATGGCGTTAGCATGATAATTCTTTAAACAAAAAGCGGAACCTGTTCCGATAAATTGAATCTTCACCTGTAAAACCGAATTTATTTAGCAAAGATAGTAAATAGCTTGTTTAAAATCGAAACATCGATGAAAATGAATTAAAAACATTATCTTGTCAGATTAAAAGGAATAAGTACTTCGGTGGCTCCCATGCCGAATTTCTTAAACGGCGCATCCTGTATCTTCACACCGGGATAGCTCTCGTTAATGGCTTTGTGTATCTCTTCCTTAAGCCTTCCCTGTCCTACACCATGGATAAAAGTAATTTTTTTGAATTTGTGAACGATGGCGGCATCCAGGCATTTGGCAAAATAATCGAGTTGCAGGTTCAGCTTGTCGTGGTTGCCCATTTTTACACTATCGTCGGTAAGCTGTTCAATGTGTAGGTCCACCTCAGCAATAAAGGGTGCCACAATATGTTTCTTTGGCAATGTGTCGACAGCGCTTTCTCCATGTGTCATTTCTTTAATGTTCCTGACAGGGATGGGGTTAATTTTTTCAGCTATCCATTGCTCTTCAGGCCAAATCTCCGGTTGCACTTCCTCAAAAAAAGAAAGCAGGATGCTTCTGCTTTCCGTGAGCGATGAATAGGCAAAAGCACCTTCTCTGAAATAGCGGCCGGCTTTAAGTGTCAGTTCGTTGTCGAGAGGGGGCTTAATCAGGCCGGTCTCAGCGTAATATATTGCTTGGATTTTGATACATTCCCACTGTACCAATACAGCTATGGATACTTCTTTTAAGAACATGCGGGAATAGGGAGGACAGGCATCGTAAGTAAGGGCATGCCATGTGTCATCATATTTGCAATATACAGCATACAACAGGTCTGTTGCTGTGTGATTGATAAGCCCGATACAGATTTCTTTGCCCGGAATATCCTCTTTATCCTTTGGCTCAAGATACAGGTAAACACCTTCTTTTTTCTTATCAGGTATAGAAATTGGAAAAATAATGTTTTCTTCCGTGTCCTCTTTATCAGGTTCATGCGCTGTCTCTATATAAGCAGGTGGCGTATTCTCGTTTTGGGGGATTGTGCTTTGAGAAGCTTTCGGTGCATCATCCGCAGATGGTTTTACGGGTAGAATTTTCACCAGTTCGTTAACAGGAACAGGTATTTCGAAACCTTCCTCAATTTCAACACTTGCCAGACGGGCATTGATAAATCCGCGTATTATACCGGTTCTTTTTTCATTTAAAAAGCTGACCTTATCGCCTTCCTGTAAAAACATTTTACCCCCTTTTTTTACAAACATACATAATTTTTGTTTAATGAAAAGAAATTAAAGTGTTAAGTTTACAGGCGTAATTTAACAGCGCATTGAAACCGAATTTAACAATCACTTCAAAAGGCTATTTTTTTGCACTCATGGCCACTGTCATGGGTTCGTTGGTGTATATTTTCAGCAAGGCCGCTCTTAACGAAGTAAGCCTGCCGCAATTTGGTGTTTACTGGTTCATGATGGGGATTATTTGGAACAGCCTTTATGCTTTACGCAAAAAAGAAAACAGGTCGTGGCCTGTTCTACCCAAAACAACCCTGAAAGTATTATTTCTTCTGGGGCTTATTGAAATAGTGGCAACTTCTACATTATATGGGGCTATTTTTGTGGCTTACGATGCTTCAGTGCCTTCTTTTCTGCGTAATCTTGAATTTATTTTTGTAGGCATTCTTGGTGTTGTTTTGTTAAAGGAACGCTTTAATTATATTGAAATTGCGGGTGTGGTGCTCACTATAGGTGGAGCCATGATTATAAGCTACCAGAGAGGCCTTACCTTAAAAACTTATTTTACCGGTGCTTCCGGCTTGATGCTTATTTCTTCCATTTCGTATGCCACCCGCACCATTATTGCCAAAAAACATATCGCTGTCGTTTCTCCCACCTTACTGGCTATAAACAGAGCTGTTTTTATTTTTTCTTTTTCTTTATTAGCCCTTGTTTTAATGGGGTATAATCTAAACATTTCCCTGACTGCATTTGTCAATATTGCTTTGGGGGCATTTTTTGGCCCTTTTCTTACGTCCACATCCCAGTACAGTGCTCTGAAATACCTCGAGGCCTCAAGGGCTGCCGTTATTCAAAGCGCAACACCTTTACTCGTGCTGGTGGCCGGTTATTTTTACCTGGGTACGCTGCCTTTTTTATACCAGCTCATTGGTGGCATTTTCACAATTATCGGAACCATTATTCTGGTGGTGGGGAATGAAATCAGAAAGGTTTTGCACCATAGGCCTCATCCTTAGCCTTAGCCTCAGCCTCAGCCTTAACCTAATTAATCAACATATCTCACAATGGTTTGCTCTCTGTCCGGTCCAACAGAAACAATTTTTATCGGCACGCCCAATTCTTCTTCAAGAAAAGTTAAATAAGCATTGAACTCTTCAGGAAATTCATCTTCCGATTTCATTTTTGTCATGTCTGTTTTCC
>JAKIYU010000067.1 GCA_022708385.1 Bacteroidota bacterium
GTTATGGTTGATGTTTCGCCTGTCTGTGTTGGCAATACATCAACCATAACCTATACCTGTACCGGTATAGGTTATGGTTGATGTATTGCCAACACAGACAGGCGAAACGGCTGTAAAGGTAGATGTGGGTATAGGATGAACTATGACATTTACAGAGCTTTGTACTGTATCAGTGCCATCGGACATATAAACTGTATATGTGGTGGTTGTGGTAGGAAAAACAGCCGGCGGATTTTGCACTGTTGGCCCGTGCGACCACCAATAAGTAATTAATGGGGGAGGTACCTGGATAGAAACATTGTCAAGCCCCCAGTGGTCAAAAACTTCAGATGTAGAAGAGGTTTGAGCCCAACGAAAGCGTGTTGAAGGTGTCCATGCCGGCGCAGGTATGGGAACCGTACGTGTTGTCCAAACAGTAAAAGGCGTGTTGCCTGAAGCGCCAGGAGTGCTTGCGGTCGGAATATAATTAAGAATATCGCCGTTTGGTGCATAGTATTCTATGGTAGTCCATGTAGAACCGCCATTGGTTGAATATTGGATAGCCATACCTTCGTCATATTCATCGGGGCCTTCGCAGGGTGAATTGGCAGCCTGAATCGAATAACGCATTTCAAATTGAATGGAACCGCCTTGCGAAATATCAAAATCAACGGTAGTCAGGTTACGAGGCGCAGGCGATGTGGAACCCATCCAAAAGTAAATGGTGCCATCGGGAGAATTGGGTTGGCAGGGGTTGGTAAACATGGCTTGATTTGTAGCCGACCAGCCGGTACCAGGCGTACCGTTATTAAAGTCATTGTTTAATACATAGTTATTGCAGTTGCCTACTGAGGTTAATGCAACTGAGTCTCCCAAACAGATTTGTACAGTTGCCTGTGCGCCATTGGCATAGGCGGTAACTGTGCACTGTTGAGCCTTAAGGCTTACTGTAATCCCTAAAATAATTATGGGTAAAAATATTTTTTTATACATAATCTTTATGTTTTTCAGTTAATGATTTAATAGGGGTTTACTTCCAATACGGTTATGTTGAACTTATCAAGCGAAGTGTTAGATTTCAGGTCGAGAAATTTTGAAAAAATCTTGAGTTTAGATGGGGTGCGGATGTCACATTCTCCCGTAACTGTTTCTCCTGCTGGAAGCTCTAATTCAAATTTATATTCATCAAGGTCGCACGAACTGCATTTGCCATTGTACCAGGCTTCGCGCTGCCATTTAATTTTTAAAGGTGTTTGTGTCGTGTTCACAAACTTCAGCAGAACCATCTCCCTGTAATACCCTTCGCTGGGTATATTACAATCAGAATATTTATAAAATATCTGAATACCGCCCGTTTCTTTGTGCAATGTCCAGTCTTTTGACTTTGTCTGAGCACTGATTAATAAAGGGAAAGTGATAAATAAAAAAACAAACTTAAGGAGGTGTTTTTTTGTATTCATGTCTATTGTTTTTTATGTTTTCGAAATATAATTTACAAATATAGGTTTATTTTCAAACAAATTGTTAAAAAATTGTGAAAAAACATAGAAAATTAATGTCCTGCAAAAAACTTTGTTTTGACGCACATACCATTTAATAGTTGCTTGTTTTAGTTTTGCTTTTATACCTAATTTGAAGATTTTGTTACAACCCGCTTCATGTTTTTAGAAAATATTTACTTTTATGGAGGCAATACCCTGTTTTTTTATTGTTTTAAAATGATTTATGTTTATGATTGTGATTTATTCGGGCTTTTGGATATTATATTTCCAGATGTTTGATACGGTTTTATGGTATCTGAAAGATTATGTGGATATGACACCGGTAAACACGGCTGTTAATAAAGTGCTTGCCCTGTTTGTTGAAAATCCCGACTGGCGTTTTGATACTGAACATGTGACCGTTATCAATGCCGGCACCATCATATTGCTGCAGTTGTTTATTTCGGCTGTTTTAAAAAAGACCAAAGCATTGCCGACTATGATTGCAGGTATTGCGCTCGGCACCCTGGGTATGGCTGTGCTTGCCGCATCAAATCATCCTTATGTATTCCTGTTGGGATTATTTGTTTTTTCCATAGGGGAAATGACGGTCCATCCCAAGTTTATTTCATACATAGGGCTGATAGCTCCCCAGGATAAAAAAGCGCTCTATTTGGGATATTCTTTTCTGTACGGTGTTATAGGGAGCGGAATAGGAGGGATACTGGGAGCGTATTTGTATGTGTATTTTGTGGATGTTATGCACAAACCTTCCCTGCTGTGGCTTATTTTCAGTTTTATAGGGGTACTTACGATACTGGAGTTGTTGCTTTATAATAAATATCTAGCTCCCAAAAAGTCGTGAAAAATCAGATGTAATTGCTAGCATGAAGTTTAAACATTCTCGCATATTTGCCGTTAAGCTGCATCAGGCTGTCGTGTGTACCGTGCTCGGTAATGGTTTCCTTTTCGAGCACATAAATATAATCGGCCATTTTTACGGTTGAAAAACGGTGACTGACAATGATTGACGTTTTGCCTTTTGTAATTTCACCGAATTGTTTAAACACTTCATGTTCGGCTTGTGGGTCGAGGGCACTGGTGGGTTCGTCGAGAATAATAACAGGGGCATTTTTAAAAAAAGCCCGTGCCATAGCCAGCTTTTGCCATTCGCCTATGCTTAACTCTTCGCTGTTGTCGAAAAGCTTGCCGAGTATGGTTTCGTAACCTTTTTTTAAGGAAGCCACCAAATCGTCAATGCCGGCTTTTATCGCTGCCTGTTGTATGCGTTCGTCCCGGTGCATGGCGTCTATATTGCCAAAACCAATATTTTCGCGCACGGTAAGATGATAAAGCACATAATCCTGAAACAAAACACTTATATGTGATTTGATTGCGGTGTCAGCTATG
This sequence comes from Bacteroidota bacterium, assembly GCA_022708385.1. GTDB lineage: Bacteria > Bacteroidota > Bacteroidia > Bacteroidales > PXBB01 > JAKIYU01. The sequence goes on from JAKIYU010000067.1 coordinate 2,871, forward strand.
TTGTTTATGTTTGTGTCGTCAATAAGTATTTCGCCTGTGTCGGCCTCGTAAAGATGACAAAGCAACTTTACCAGGGTGGTTTTTCCGGCGCCGTTATCGCCTACAAGGGCAATGGTGGTGTCTGGCTCAATGTGCATGGTAATATTTCTGAGGGCTTCGCGTGTGCTACCCGGATAACGGAATGACACGTTGTTTAGTATTATCCCGCTGGTAATGGGCTCCGGAAAAGGTTCAGCGGCCGCTGTGACGGTTCTTTTGTTTTTTAAACCGAGGAAAGTGTTTAGATTTGAAATGTACAGGTTGTCTTCGTACAACGAAGAAAAACTGTTGAGCAATTCTTTAAAATAGGAGGTGCCTCTTTGCATGGCCATGAAGTACATAACAAGATCGCCTGTGGTAAGGGTACCGTAAACAGATTTATAGGCCACGATACCATAGGTAATAAAAATTGCAAGAGCCGATAAAATCTGGGCAAACGATTCAAAAAGTGTTTTCTGTGCAACGATTTTCAGTTTACCTGTCCGGAGGTCGGTGCGCAGACTGGTAAAATGTTCTGAGAAATATTTTTCAAGCCCAAAAAGACGTAATTCCTTGGCAAAAACATCGCCGGTTAAAATCCGGCTGAAGTAATAAGCTTTTCTTTCTTTCTGTGTGTTTTCTTTTTGCCAGTTGTATTGTTTATTGGCGTAATATATTTTCAGCAACCCGCCCGGTACTGTAGCTGCTAACAGAGCTATGGCTATGGACCAATGCAGGGAAATAAGCAATACCGATAAGATTATTACCGCCAGAAGGTACTGCACAATGTAAAAAAGATTGTTTACAATTTTTAAAGGCCTGTACGGAGAATCCTGCAAGGCCCTGAAGAAAATATTGTGGTAGTCGGGGTTTTCGAAAAACCCAAGGTCGAGCGAAACGGCTTTTTTATGCAACAACTCATACATGTGGTCGGAAAACAGTTGCGACTGGTATTCGCGCACATATTGGCTTATGACATTTGCCAGGGCGTTAATAAGGAAAACAACCCCGGTAACAAGAACTACCCATTTTACTCTGATAAATGCCAGGAAAAATAAATCATTAAATCAGGCTTTATGAAAGCAAAATCTATTATTTGTACAGCTTTTCTGTCAGTTTTATTATATTTATAAACACATCTTTTTCACAAACCAGTGGCACTTTGAATTTCTCGGTGAAAATTACAGAGCCTACAGGTGGCTACAACAACAAACTGGTTATTGCTATATGGCTTGAGGACTCTGCGACAGGTAGTTTTATCAAAACAAAACTTCGCTATGCTGTTGCTGAAGTTCAGTACCTGAATGTATGGATAGCCAAGTCGAATCAAAATGTAGTGGATGCGGTTACAGGGGCAACCACAAGTCCCGGCACTTTTAATGTAGTGTGGAACGGCACTGCGGTAAACGGCTCAGTGGTACCCGACGGAACATACAATGTATGGATACAATTCAGCGATAAAAACAGCAGCGGACCTACAAAATACTGTTCTTTCGTAAAAGGCCCCAACCCTATAGTTAATGCCACGTATGCCAATTCGGGCAATTTTACCAATATGTCATTAAGCTGGACTCCAACAGCAACGCAGATAAACGACCCTTTGCTGTTTAACCAAAAACTAATGATTTATCCCAACCCGGTCAGGGATAATGTTAAAATTGAATTTTTACTCAGCAAAGATCAGACAGTCGATATTTCACTTTACAATCTTAAAGGGCAGTTGGTAAATAAATTTTCCGAAGGTATTTTAGCCGATATTGGTATAAATACAATCGTGTGGAATATAAAAGACCAGACATGTATTAAACCCGGTTTTTATTTTATCAGGGTTAAATGCCGGGAATATGACCTTGTTAAGAAAATAAATGTGCTTTAGGCAATAGTTTAGTTATTCGGGCGTACAATTTCAATACGTAAACTCCCCTGTGTGACTGTGGTGCTATTGCCGCCCAGTATAGCTTCGCCGTCGCCGCCGTATCGGCCGGCGTAAACAGCTATGGTGTAAGACCCGTCGGAAGGTACCGGATAATGCCCGCTGACAGCCCAGTTGGCAAACGACATATAAGAAAATGTGGTGTAGTCAACAGAAACTTTGGTATAACCACCGTTGGGTAAATCGGCGCCATTAACCCTGATACCGATTTCAACATTGGCATAGTTTGAACCTGCTGCCATTACACCGCCGTGCGCATGCAGATATAAAATATCGCCGGCTTTCAAAGTGAGAACGCGTGTCATTCCGGGAATAACAACCATTGAGCCTGACGTTGTAGTAAGGGAGGCATTGCTGTAATCGTATGTTATTCCCGAGGCATAGTCAGAGGCTGTCATAACTTTAGTCCAAGGCTGAGCGGCATTGTTGCTTGTTTTTCTGAAATACAGCTTCTGGTCGTTGAAACTACCGGCTAATTGCATGGCGTAGTTGTTAGCGGTATTGCTGTGGCGTACATCAAGGAGATGCCACCATCCTGTAGCTCCGGTAGGCCAGTTGGCGGCAGGTGTTGGTGCGTCGGTTTCGTAAAATCCGCTGCGTGCTGTAGTGCCGCTTAAGCCCGCATCGCTTCTCGACTCTGAGCGTGTTCCAGCATTACCCCAGTAAACTAACCCTGATGCTCTTATATTGCCGGTTACATCAAGCTTTTCGGAAGGGGAAGTGTTGCTGACCCCTACATTGGTGCCGTTATTAAATAAAATGCTGTTTGCTGTCCATGTCGAACCATCGTGACGAAGTGTCTGACCAGATGTACCTGCTACTAAAGGTCCCGTGGCGCCTGTAGCGCCTGTAGCGCCTGTAGCGCCGGTTGCCCCTGTATTACCTGTTATGCCAGTGTTTCCGGTAATACCAGTAGCACCTGTTGCACCCGTAGGCCCTGTGCTGCCGGTAGCACCAGTATTGCCGGTTACACCGGTAGCTCCTGTTGGCCCAGTATTACCCGTTGTGCCTGTACTTCCGGTAGTACCTGTAGCTCCTGTTGGCCCTGCCGGTCCTATAGCCTGCACCCAAATACTGCCATTAAAATACCAAAACTGGTTATTGTCGGTGTCATACACCATGAGGCCTTGTGCAGGCGAAACAATGGCAATGCGTTGAGCACTTGTCATTCGGGGAATAAGAATACCCTTTTCGGTGCTGCTTACATCAAGCATGGATGAGCTATTAGCAGGCGCGCCCGAATTGTTTATTGAAACGCCTTGTTGGGCATTTGACAAGTAGAAGATGTTTAATAAAAATATAAATACAATTATTTTTTTCATTGTAAAATTAATTTATCGAATAAGTCATAAAAATACTTATGCAAATGTAATGAAAATATAAATAAAAATATAAAAAATGTAAATTAATGATATCAAAAATACTTAACAAATGAAATTTTTATAAAGTATAAAAACATTTAACAAAAATGTTTTTATATTCTAAAAACAACAATTTGTTAAACAATACCAGAGAAAAAATGTAAAAAGAAGCTAATATTCGTCTTCGTTGAAGAAAAAGTCTTCTTTTGTAGGATAGTCAGGCCAGATATCGTCAATACTTTCGTAAATTTCGCCTTCATCTTCAAGTTCCTGAAGATTTTCGATAACTTCCATGGGGGCGCCTGAACGTAAAGCATAATCGATTAATTCTTCTTTAGTGGCTGGCCAGGGAGCATCTTCCAGTTTTGATGCTAATTCTAAGGTCCAATACATAATATTGTCGGATTTAATAAAAAGTTTGCAAAAATATTAAAAATTTTATCTCAAAAAATAAATAAATAAAAAAAAAATAAAAAATAGTTATGATTGTATAGTAAATACAATATTTTAAACCGTTTGTCAGATAAATATCTAAAAAAGAATATCCCATAAAAAACATTTACGCTCATTGATTTTGGTAAAAATATTAAAAAACTCTTATTATTTTTACACACTATTTTTAAACATTATTCAGCAATAATTTATTAATAAAATATACTTATGAAAGATATCTCAAAACTAAGAACCATTGAAGATTACAACTTTAAAGGGAAAAAAGTTCTGATTCGAGTGGATTTCAACGTGCCCTTAAACCATAACAGGCAAATAACCGACGATACACGTATAAGGGAATCAATACCCACCATACAGAAGGTTTTAAACGATGGGGCATCTGTTATACTCATGTCGCATTTGGGAAGGCCTAAAGGGGGGTACGAACAGGATTATTCTTTAACCCCGATAGTGCCTGTATTGTCGAAACTGTTAAATAAAAATGTGATTTTTACCCGCGACCTTTTTGGCGAAAAAACAAAAAAAGTGGCCTCTGAACTGAAATCCGGCGATGTGGTTCTGCTTGAAAATCTCCGGTTTTACCCCACTGAGGAAAACCCAAACGACGATTTTGCAAAAGATCTGGCCTCTCTTGCCGATTGTTATGTGAACGATGCTTTTGCTACAGCACATCGAAACCACACATCAACCGCTTACATTACCAAATATTTCCCTAAAAATAAATTCAGTGGCCTTTTGCTGGCCAACGAAATTAAAAATTTAAACGTGGTGATGTATGATGCCAAACCACCCTTTACGGCCATTATTGGGGGGGCCAAGGTGTCGTCGAAAATTGGTATCATCAAAAACCTGATAAATAAAGTTGATAATATAATTATCGGGGGCGGTATGGCATTTACTTTTATCAAGGCTTTGGGTGGCAAAGTAGGCAATTCGCTTATTGAAGATGATTACCTTCAAAGCGCAAAAGATATGGTTCAGGAAATGATGCTTAAAGGCGTAAACCTTTACCTGCCTACCGATGCCATTATCTCTGAGGGTTTTTCGGAACTGGCAAAATACGGGGAGTGTGAAATAGATAAAATTCCCGATGAAATGATGGGCCTCGATATCGGGAAACGCAGCCGTCGCCGTTTTGCCGAAATTATAAACAAGTCAAACACCATTTTATGGAACGGTCCTATGGGTGTTTTTGAAATGGAACGCTTTAAACAGGGTACCAAAGCCATGGCCATTTCTGTTGCAGGGGCCACTATTAGCGGCTCCTATTCATTGATTGGAGGAGGCGATTCGGTAGCCGCCATTAACGAGTATAACCTTGCCGACCAAATATCGTATGTGTCAACGGGCGGCGGTGCCATGCTCGAATATATTGAAGGACGCGAATTGCCCGGCGTTACGGCTCTTATGAAATAATCACAATTTAAGCGTCATGGACGACAAACAAAAAAACTTTATGCGTGAAGCCATCAAACTGGCTGTTGATAATGTTAAAAGCGGGAAAGGCGGGCCATTTGGGGCTGTCATTGTCAAAGACGGAAAAATAATTGCCCGTGGGTCAAACCTTGTAACCTCAACCAACGACCCAACAGCCCACGCCGAAGTGGTGGCTATTCGCAATGCTTGTAAGGAGCTGGGCAACTTTCAGCTCGAAGATTGCGAAATTTATACCTCCTGCGAGCCCTGCCCCATGTGTCTGGGCGCTATTTACTGGGCAAGGCCGGCAAAAATATATTTCGGCTGCACCAAAAAGGATGCTGCGGACATAAATTTCGATGATTCATTTATTTACGACGAAATACCCCTGCCTGTTGATAAACGCAGCATTCCTACTATACAATTCCTGCGCGAAGAAGCTATAGAAGCTTTTAAGGCCTGGGCCGACAAGGAAGATAGGGTGGAGTATTAGGAAGTGAACTAAAGTGCCTAAAGTTTAAAGTGAGCTAAAGTGCCTAAAGTTTTACAATACAGTGTGGTTTTAGTTTGTTGCGGGGGAATTTCCTTTTAAGATTACAACCTTTTTAGTCACTGAAAAGTTATAGGCTTCGATGGTGATAAAGTACAGACCATCGGGTAAGGTGCTTAAATCAACCCGTTGGTGCATATCGTTGGTAAGTATGGCGGAGTAAATTATTTTTCCGATAGGACTAAACACCCTGAGAGTAGGTCTTTCGTTGGGTTTTCTGTTCATTTCGATGGTAATAATGCCGGTGGTTGGATTGGGGTAAAATAGGGCAGTAAAGCTTTCAGGCAATTTTTCGAATGATACAATAACATCAATCAGGACACTGTCGGAGGCTGTACATCCTGTAACTGTATCGGTAACAAGAAGTGTAAACACAACAGGACTTGACAAAGGAAAAGTAGCAGGGTTGGGAATATTTGGATTTTGCAGCAGGGTGTCGGGCATCCAGAAATAACTGTAATTGCCTGAGCCGCCTGTTGCTGAACCATTAAGAGTAATTGTGTTCCCAATACTAATTGTTTGATTAGTTCCTGCATCTGCTGTTGGTCCGGCATTTACTGTAACTGTAATATCATCTGTATCAAAGCAACCTGTAGCTACATCAAGCACCATTAAATTGTAATTTGTTGTGGTTTGAGGTGTTGCTATGGGTTGAGCAATACTATCATCACTTAAGCCAGTTGCAGGTGTCCAACTGTAAACTATTCCGTTTACAGAAGCAGAACCAATAACCACACCTGGTCCTCCGCAGTTTATGGACTGGTCTGAACCTGCATTGGCTACAGGCGCACCAATAACAGTAAAAGAGACAGTATCGGTAGCAAAGCATCCGGTTGAGGTATCTGTAACGCTTAATATGTATGTTGTGTTTCCCCATGGTAGGGCTGTGGGTTGTGCTATATTGGGATTAGACAGTGCGTACGAAGGGCTCCAGCTATAAACCATGCCACTTACAGCAGTTGTGCCAATGGAAACAGGCGCACCACCGCAATTGATGTTCTGGTTTGGCCCTGCATCAGCAATAGGAGGGCTATGAAGAGTAACAGCTAAAGTATCGGACTGTACACAACCACAAGCACTCCAGCCTTCTGCTGTAATATTTCCCGATACGGCATTAGTACCGAAATGTACAACAATACTGCTTGTGTTCTGACCTGAAACAACTGTTGCCCCTGCAGGTAAACTCCAGAAATAATACGTTATTACAGGTGAGGTGGGCACAGTATATACTACATTATTTGTTCCCGCACACACATCGGTTAAACCTGTAATGGCGCCTAATGTACCCGGTAACGGTATAACCTGAACGGTAACTGAAGCTGAAACAGTTTGAGAGCCATCCGATACCACTAAAATGTATGGTGTAGTAACAGTCGGGCACACTACAGGGGACTGTAAAGTTGATGTAAATGAGGGAGGATTAGATGTCCAGGTATATGTATAGGCTCCGCTTCCACCTGATGGAATGGCTTGTAAGGTTGTACAAGAACCCTGGCAAATAATTGCAGGGTTAGCTATAGCTGTGCAGGACAATGGTGGTGCACCTGATACAATAATATGAACATTATCTGTACCGGTACAGCCTGTAGCACTATCGGTTACTGTTAGTGTAAATACTGTTGAAGAAGTTAAAGGGATTGTTGTTGGATTCTGCACATTCGCATTTTGTAATAAAGCCGCGGGTGTCCAGGAATAGCTATAACTGCCCGAACCACCCGTAGCAAATCCATTAAGTGTGGCAGTCGTTCCATAGGCAATAAATTGATCAATTCCTGCATTTACTATGGGTGTTTGGTTTACAGTCACACCCATTGAAGATGAGGGACCAACCCCACAGGCGTTAACGCCGTAAACTGAAATCATCCCTGATGAAGCTATAGCTGAAAAATTTGCAGAAATCTGGGCCTGCTGGCACAAGTATGTTATAGATACACCGGGAGGTAAATTCCAAACATAAGAG
>JAKIYU010000068.1 GCA_022708385.1 Bacteroidota bacterium
GTGTAAAATTAAAGAAACCCAGAGTCGTCATGGTCTGGTGTTCCATTCCGCCTCCCAGAGGAGCCATACAATGACCATACTTTTCCTGCCAGAACGGGTATAGCCCGTAAACATCCGAAAATAATTCAATAAAATCATCTGTCATGTCTATATCATTCTTGAAATAGGGGAGTGTTGCAGGATTGTCGTAAACGTAATTCTGAATCAAAATCGAATCATTGAGACCTGCCGGATGCGCATAAATACTGTAATCGACATATTTCCCAACTGACAAAGAAATTAGATAATAATTTATCGGATAAAGCGATTTCCATTCGTACCGCACCATATTATTCGGCAAAGCTACAGTGTTAACCAGCAACCCATTTGATCCTGCCTTATTTTCATTTGATGTTGTAATATAGACATAAACTGAATCCGCCTTGTCTTCCAGTACCTGTTTGCACGGAAACCACTGGTACGCATTGAAAGCTTCAGATAAAGTCCAGGTCACCCTGTTGCTCCAGCTTGGAGATACATCGCTTGATATTCCCGAAAAAAAGCCTCCCGATGGGGGTGTGCCACCGTAATACACCTTTACATCAACCATATTCCCCTGGCTAATAACAGGAAGTACTTTAACAAAAACCTCATTATTACTTCTTGTAAATGTACTGTTTACACCATTTACCAGCACCGAATCTATCGTCAGCACATCTATTAGTTCAAATGCAAAAGTATCCAGAACCGCAGCCTTCACTTCGGCCAATATCCTTACATTGCCGTCAATATCAACCGATGTCCGTTCCACATGAACATCAAGATGATAAAACTTTACGTCATACTTGTTAAGTAAAGGCGTTTGCTCCTGTATGGATTTCAAATAGCCATTATGCCTTTTAAGACCCTTATAATCAGGGTTTTCAGAAACTCTTTGAGCAAAACTCAAGGTTGTTGCTGTAATCAGCAAAATAAAAAATAAAATTCTTGATAAGGTCTGCATGTGTTCAGGTTTTTTTAATGAATATAATTGGTTTTTGTTAATTGTCCTTTACAAAATATACCATCAGTGCCGCTATGAAAAATGAAACACCACCTAATAGCAACGCATAGATGGCTTCATTATTAAAAAAATATCCTATAATCACTCCCCACAGTGAAGCGGCTACAATCTGTGGAATCACTATGAAAAAATTAAAAACACCCATATAAAACCCCATTTTTTCAGGGGGAATAGCCCCTGTAAGAATGGCATAGGGCATAGACAAAATACCTGCCCAGGCAAAGCCTACGCCAAGCATTGGTAAAATAAGCCAAACAGGTGTTTTAATAAAATAAATACTAATCAGACCAAGGGCACCAAAAAGCAGCGACACAGCATGTGTCAACTTCCGGCTTGTTCTTTTCGCTAGTGGCGAAAGTGCAAATGCCAGCACTGCGGCAGCACCGTTATATACGGCAAACAATACCCCCACCCAATTGGCGCCTTCGTTATAGGCAGCTGATGTCGTATTGGATGAATGATATATGTATGAAGTTACAGCAGGAGTCATATAAATCCACATCGAAAATAAAGCAAACCATGAGAAAAACTGCACCACCGCCAATTGAAGCATAGTGGCTGGCATATGCATAATATCCGCAAAAATTACTTTCAAAGGGTTTTCCTTTGGCTTTTTCATCATAGCCGCAGAAATCCCGCTTTTTACTTCCGCAGGGTATTCCCTTGTCCTTATAACAGTCCACAAAACAGCCCCTGTAAAGGCCACAGCCCCAATATAAAAAGAATATTGTACCGATGCCGGAATCTTACCTTGGGGTGCTGTGTTTGGCACGTTCAGAAACCGAGTCAGCACATAAGGTAATACCGAAGCTATCACAGCTCCGGTGCCGATAAAGAAGCTCTGCATGGCAAAACCTTTGGTACGCTGTTCTTCAGGCAACAAGTCGCCTACAAGCGCCCTGAATGGCTCCATAGATATATTTATTGAAGCGTCCATCACCCACAGCATCCCTGCCGCCATCCATAAAGCCGACACATTGGGCATAATAACCAGCGCAAAAGAGGCACATAAGGCGCCAACAAGGAAATAGGGCCTCCTTCGCCCTAGGAAACACCAGGTGCGGTCACTCATATAACCAATCACGGGTTGTACGAGTAAACCTGTTACCGGCGCTGCCAGCCATAATACAGGTATCCCCGACGCATCAGCACCTAGAGTCTCAAATATCCGGCTTACATTGGCATTCTGCAAAGCAAAGCCAAACTGAATACCCATAAACCCGAAACTCATATTCCAGATTTGCCAGAAACCCAAACGGTGCCCTTTTTCCAAATTATAACCTCCTAAAGTCGAACCACCTTAACGTTTACGCACTTTTCAGCTATTGTAAAAACACATTGATAGGTGCCCCTGGCTACCCTTTGGCCACCTTCATCCCTGCCATCCCACACAAGCTCATTTAAACCCTGCGGTAGAACACCTTTATGCAACACTCTGACCTTACGTCCATAGATATCATATACTTCCGCAAGCACTTCTGTCCTGTTACTTATTTCTATATCAAATGTCGTTTCTGTAAAGAATGGGTTAGGGTATGTCTGTACCCGGAGCAGTTTGCTGTCCGCATTTGCTTTTATACCGCCTATATTGCAGCAGTTTTCAATATCGGGATCAGATAATTGGATGTCAGTAAAAATATAGTATTCTCCTGGCCCTAGGGTAATTGGCTCTTGTGTGTTATTCACCACAAAGGGTATGCCTTCAAGGTACTTGTACCAGGTACCGGTATGCTGAAAATCAGGCACCATTGAAATAGTATTTACACTGAAGTTACCCAACACTAATACATTCATATTAGAGTGGCTTACCCATAACCTTTTTCCTAAGCTAGACGCATCAATATTAAAATTGGGTGTCATAAATACATCCGGATGCTCGGTTCTTAACTTTAATATTGCACTGTATCTGCAAAAAAGGCACCGTCTGTCGGGGTCATCATAATAATCCCACCGCACAGGTTTTTTAGCTGTCCGCGACACCTCTGTATTCGATGGCCATAATATCGAATAATCATAGCCCAACTCACCAAACTGCCACATCATCTTGGGGCCAGGTACCAGATAAAGAAAAGCAGCAGCCAGTGCCTTTCTCTTCAAAGCTGTTTTGAGTTGCCTGATATTATAAGTGCCGGCATAATTCCCATAGTTAAGCATTTCGTACATAAGCCGTTCCTCATCATGGCTTTCAAAAAAACCTACAGCATGTGGGTTATTCCAGCCTTTCTCCTGATACGACACATTCCATTCAAAATCTGAATAAGCCGAAGGCCACGCCAGTAAAGCTTCCTTGTAGGTATCGTGCCCTATGGCCCATAATAAAAAGCCGAAGTTGGCTAATTCGGTTTCTTCATCATTATTGGCAAAATGTTCAAGAATGAAATATTTTCCGGGATTGGTACCCCATAAATAGTTGGCATAGCGCTTCAATAAATTTATCCTGCCCGCATCGTATTGCCCCCATGCACCCACATCTCCAAAAGTGTTATTTTGTGTTATCCCTTTTGATAAATCTATGCGATAACCATCCACCTTATAGGTATTAACCCAGTATTTCAGTATGCTGTCAACATAAGCTTGCGTATAACCCGATTCATGGTTAAAGTCATACCCCACACTGAAGGGATGCTTCGGATCCACATTAAACCACGGACTATTAGACGAGGGTTTCTTGGCTTCATCATTCCAATACAATTTCACATAAGGAAATTGACCAAAAGCGTGATTAATAGCTATGTCAAGTATTCCCTCTGCCATGCGCAGAATCCACAAGGGCTTTAAGCATATTTGATGGTCCGTAATATTTATCAACGGCCATGAAAAAAGCCGGCGCATAGCCCCAACTGTCATTGCCATCAAACTCCATAACGGGCATCAGCTCAATAGTGTTTATCCCTAAAGTCTGTAAATAATCAAGTTTGTCAATAATGGCCTTAAAGTCATGCCGCGACGAAAAATCCCTGACAAGCAACTCATAAATTATCATGTCTTCCTTTTGGGGTATCTGGTAAGTGTTGTGAACCCAGTTATACGGCACCTGGGCTGTTTGCATTACAGATACTATATCCGATGTTTTTCCTACCGGGTAAGGTATCAGGTTGGGATAAATAACGGCATTAATGCTGGGGTCGTTAAATTCATCAAGCACCTTTTCCGAATAGGGGTCACCGATATTGATCTTAGCATCAACACAATACTGAAACCGGTATTCCTGCTGTGGCACCAAGCCTGTAATTTCCAGCCAGTATCTTTCACCGTTTACCGAACGCTTCATAAAAAACTCTGGCGATAATTCCCAGTTCGACAAATCGCTGCGTACATAAACAAATGACTTCTGCGGAGCCAATAGGCACAGAACAACAGTTGAATCATTTATGTAGTTTATTCCGTTGTTAATCCCCGAGGGTGGATTTGCTGTAACCGGCTGAGGCTGCACTATATAATAGGTCGAATCTTGTTCCGTTTCCTGTATCGACTGCGCCGTAAAATGCAAACGGTGTTTTCCGTTTTGAGATGCAGTAATCTGTGTGCTCAGTAACTTTCCGTAGTGCTGTAATACTAATATACCGTCAAAATACAATTTTATCATGGCACTGTCGGTACATGTAATTTCAACAGGTATCTGACTTCCTATACTAGTAATAAGTGGCCGGCCTAAAGGGGCTGTAAAACGGGCATCAAATCCTGTATCATACAATGGAATATAAAAATCAGAACCATCTGTATCCCTACCTATCAGGCTACCATCGGCATTACGGAACACAAAACCGAGATTGATGGCTTTAACATTAGATGGTATGTCGTAAAAACTATCAATTCTGAATGTCAGAGTAAATATATTATTCCCGATATTCTGCATCCTTACCACAGAATCCACTGTTCCCCATATAGCAGGCCGATATTTCCAATCGCTCAACGACACACTGCGGTTTGTAACAACACCAGTGTGCATATAAACCTCATTGGTTCCGGCTAATTCACCGTTCCCTAAAGAGGCATCATATGTAATTGTAATGGTATCTGTTACCTTAGGATAAACCGGCGTAAAAGTGAGTGCCTGCGAAAATAATCTGCTCAGGCAGCATAGTATTATTAAACCGGTTAAGATTTGGTTCTTTTTCATTATAAAAAATATTAAACAAAATTACAGCACGACAACACGCTCTGTTACTGTATGGCTTTCAGTAACAACTTGTATTAAATATGTGCCGGGGTTGACATTCAGTTCCTTAACATTAGCCTTAATCCAATGTTTCCCTTCGTTGAGTTTTTCATCAAGCAGTAATAGAACTTCACGTCCAAGCTGGTCATACATCACGGCTTTAGTGTGTACTCCCCTGTTCAGGTAAAACTCTATGTTAAGCTGCTCTGTTACAGGATTGAGGACTAGTCTGAAAAAATTAATATGTTTCACATCATCTATTCCAATAATACTTTTCTGTATTGTTACAGGCGAATTGGGCCAGGGCAACAAATCAAAACTTTGTATAACTTTTGGATTCTCTGTATTTAGGTCAGTGACAAAAATATCATTACACATATTGTCCCTGCCTGTCAGCGTAGCATCAGGACTTCTGAAAACAAGACCCATAGTATAAGGCGTTGCACCCGAAGGCATAGGCGTGGATTGCACGGTATGTGTTTCATTCCACTCATTACTTACCCAAGAGCCACTAAAATAATTTTCAATGATTATTGTTTTCGAAAATACGCCGTTACCTTCATTTATCATCTCTCCCACTCCATCATCCTGAGGACTGTTGCCCCAGTTGCCCACCACATGCTCCCATACAAGTGAATTAAAAGGAATAATCTGGGTTTTGCAGTAAATATCTCCCGTGGTGCACAAACCCGAATGCATATAGGCCCTTGTCAACGGCGAAGGTCCGCCTGCACAGTCAGCACCCAGGCTACAGTCAATATTTACAAATTTTTTAGTATCAAGGGTCACTTTAACCTGTGTCTGCGCCTGAATTAATAAAGCACATAACAGCAACACATTAAGGGTAAAAATCTTTTTCATACGATCGTTTTTTATTTATAATTTGATTAATTTTTTAAAAATTATACTTTGTTTCATTTCTGCCTTTAAATAGTAAGCACCCGGTGCTAATGCCGATATATCAATAACCTTCTGTGTACCATGGCCGCTTCCATTATAATTGAATACACATAAACTTTTGCCCGAGGCGCTGATTATCTCAACTGCCTTAACAGTATCAAACGGATCTGATAAAACCAGCATCGCTATAGCCGGATTTGGATAAATATCGAAGGTAGCTGCTGTCAGGAACTCATCAATCCCTGCTACCACATTAATAATTTTTTCAATGGTATCAGCATCGCAGTTATTGACCGCTGCAAGCCTTACCGTATATGTTCCCTGAAATGGATAAGTATAGCTCACATTACCCGGGTTATATTCAATAAAATTTCCATTACCTATAAAATCCCAGTAATTCTTAGTGCTGTAGGCCGAATTATCGGTAAAGTTTATTAAAAGGTTTGTACCGGCTGAATAACTAAAATCAGCAACAGGATGGTTCTCTACCGAAACTGTTACTATATCGAAACCATGACATCCCAAAGCACTCGTGACAGTTACTGCATAAACGCCCTGAGTAAGAGCAAAAATACTTTGTGTTGAAGCACCATTCGACCAAAGATACGCAGCATATCCCCCTCCAGCATCTAATAACACAGAATCGCCATTGCATATTACATAGGCTGTACCTATATCAATATCAGGCAAGGGGCTAAAATTTACCACACAAGTATCTATCAAGTAACAGTTATTAATATCTGACACTGTAATTGTATAAACTCCGCTTGTGTTTACTGTCAGTTGCATTGAAGTATCTCCTGTTGACCAAAGATACGATTCGAATACTGTTCCTGCATTAAGAGTTACTTGGCCAAGTCCGCAAATATTTGTGTCATTTCCTATATTTAAAACGAAGATTGATGTTGCGGTATCAATCCGTATGCTGTCAACAGCACTGCAACCATTATCAGTAATAGTAACATAATATGTTCCTGCTTCGGAAACATGAATAGATGAAGTGGTGTCTCCGGTATTCCAAAGGTAAGAATAATGCCCCGGCTCTGCATCAATAGTCATACTGAAAGCAGAACAATAAGTGATATTATTGCCCAATTCTATAACACAGTTATTAATTGAAAAAGATGCTTTATAATTATTTCCGCTGTTATTATCAATATGAACATGGGTACCTGACTGATCTGTGTAAAAAGCTTCAAAATAGACTTCAACAATGTAATTGCCATTGCTTAAATTGCTTAACAGGTTTTTGTTTAGCCCCGCATCTTCCCAAGTCTGGTCTATAGAGCCATAAGGCGATTGGGAATCTTCTTTCCATGGAAGCAAAATGGTATCAAACCCAGGCAAAGTTCCCTGTTCCGCTTTATATACCCTTACATACATGGCTGCCCCGGTTATATCATCCGGGCCATTTTTATAGGTCTTTAACTGCCCTCCTTTTAAAATCAAAGTATTATTAGCCGAAAACATACCAAAATTAGTGGTATTGAAAAGAGTACCGTTGTAATAATTAACCGTATTCAGTTCAATTATCACAGCTCTGTCGAAAATCCCGCTCGCTGCATAAGAGAAATGAATTGAAAAAAAAATAAAAAATATCAGGATCCCATTTCTGAAAGTGTATTGTGCAGTTCTCATAAAAACTAATAGGCAGGTTTTTAACTCAATTTATGCAAATTTAATAAAAATTGAAAATTTGCAGACCATAAATTTAAATACTATAAAATAAAAAGAGGCAACTTTTGTTAAAATCGCCTCTTTTCAATATAAGTGAATATGTTTTTTAGAATTTCAGACCAAGAGTAATCATGATATTATTTGATGTCATAGAGTTGTTCACCGGCTGAACCAAAAGCGGATTATACAAATAGTAGTTTTCATCGGCTCGGGTATAAACATAAGCAATATCCATAAAGTAATCCTTTTCTCTTATTCCTATCCCAAATGAAAGGGATGTTTTTTCGCCATTGTTTACGCCTGTTTTGTAAGGACTACCATAAAGGGCATACCCACCTCTTAATGTGACAGGTTCAAGGCGAACCTCTGCGCCTACTCTTAGGTTGGTTTGTGCCCTGTAATTGGATTGTATGGCATTGTTTTCCTCAAAGAACTTGTAGCTTTTTGCCCTGAGGCGTGCTTCGGCATAATCAACAAATTCATAGTCTGCTGAAATCAGACCGTACTCACCAATTATAAAACCTAAGCTTCCGATAACTCTCATGGGGGTGTTCAGTTCATAATCGAATTTGCCGTTAGGAGAGGTAGCCAGATATGATTTCCCGTCATCAAATTCAGACGACATTGTTCTTGAATAACTATCTTTCATGGTAAAAAATGTCGGTGTATGCACCGCTGCACCTAACCTTACAAAATCAACGGGTTTGAAAATCATACCCAGTTTAAAATTTATACCTGAGCCCACTGTTGACAAATCGTCGTTCAGTGAAAAAGTTTTAAATGTTGAAATGGTATCCAGGTCAACTTCCCTGTAAGTGGATTGCTCGTAATACCTTATAAACGGGAAGCCGATTGTACCTCCGATATAAAACTGGTCATTGTAATTGCCACCCATCGACACTACCATTTCGTTCATTGAGCCTGAAGCTGTTATTGATTTTGATTGTTTAACACCACCATTTACGGGTACAACGCTCGAATAATTTCCTAAAGTATCAATGGGGTCAATCAGATAGGCATTATAAGCCAATTCTGTATCGAAGGGATTCAATTTTGAAACCAGGTTTCCATTAGCCCTTTGAAGATAGTCGGTAATCAGGGAATTGGCATAGTTATCACCTTCAATTAGGAAGCGGTTATTGAAGTTGGCATACCTGTTTACCCCAAAACCGAAATTAAGATATTCCCACCCTGTGCCTTCATCATGAGCTTTGCGCAATTTATAAGCCGACACAAAACCAATATTTCCGAGGTTGAAATTGTATTTAATATCCCCTGAAGTCTTTTCGAGATACTTAGAAGATGTTTCAGATGTATATATTGAAGGAGAAAAAGAGAATTCTGATGTTCTGAAAACACCGAGGCCAGCAGGGTTTGTGCTTAAAGTTGAGAAGTCTCCCCCCAAGGCTCCGAAGGCGCCACCCAGTCCAATATACCGGGCAGTTCCTCCGAAAGTAATATTTGAATATCTCAAAGCATCTACTTCATTTTGTGCTTTAGCTGTTACAGCCAGCAGGATAAAGAAAGCTGTAACTATTTTCAGGTTTTTCATATCTGTCAGTTTTTTTAAAATTATTGAATATTTACATTAAATTTTTATTATTACTTACCACGATGTCCTGAAGATGAACCAGAAGAAGAGCCTCTGGAGCCACTACTTCCGGAGCTATGGCTTCCCGAACCGGAGCTACCTGAACTGTTGCTTCTGCTGGGAGCGCTATAGCTTGGGCTGGAACTGCCGGAAT
Organism: Bacteroidota bacterium; assembly: GCA_022708385.1. Lineage (GTDB taxonomy): Bacteria > Bacteroidota > Bacteroidia > Bacteroidales > PXBB01 > JAKIYU01. The sequence continues at coordinate 9,524 of JAKIYU010000068.1, forward strand.
TGCTTCTGCTGGGAGCGCTGTAGCTTGGAGAAGAACTGCCGGAATTACTATTGCCTGACGAATTTGATGGTGAGCTATAGTTGCGACCTTCATTATAGGATGGTGTACTATGTTTTGGCGCTGTATTCCTGGGTTCAGAATAGTTCTGATTATTTCTAGGGTTTTCAGAGGGTACTGATTTGTAGATATTCTGCTTTATGTCTTGGTTATTCTGTATATCTCTGGTAGGAGGTGCATAAGTCTTAGGTTTGGCATAATACTCTTTAGAACGTGGTTCATTATATGTGGGGGGCGTATAAGATCTGGGCGTGTTATACCTTCTTTCGGGTTCGGATTTTACCTGAGGTGTTTGTGATCTATTTAATGCGTCATTCCTCACGTCATTATTAGTGTTTTTACCGAAGTTATTCTGATCATTTACCCTGGGTTCAACACCTGTATTCGAATAACTCTCTCTGGGCTTTGCATAGTTTATACCGCTGTTTAAATCGATATTTGGTTTTGACAAATCTTGTTTATCAATATTTTTTTCAGGAGTAGCAGAAACATTCATGTCGGGTTTGCCCATATTGGATTCAATTTTTCCGGGCATAGTCACATCCTTTGAAGGATTTTTTTGACTATTAGCAGATGCATCAGAATTAACAGGTTTTTTTGCATCGGGCATTTTTTCGGTATTTACAGAATTATTAGTATTAAGGTTGCCAGCATTTATCAAGTTTGAATTGCTATTTACCTTTCCATTTTCGAGTGCCACAGCTTGTTGGAATTTATCACCAAAGCTTAATGAAGGTCTGCTGTTAGAGGGAGTTTTAGAATTTGAGGCACTTCCATAAGTTCTTGGGCCATAATATGTATTACTTTCAAAGCTGTTATAGTAATAGTAATCGTTATTAGCAGCAAAGTATC
>JAKIYU010000069.1 GCA_022708385.1 Bacteroidota bacterium
TGTTGAAACTTCTTTCGCCAAACTTATGGGCTACAGGAATATCATTGGGTAACTTGGCAGTCAGACCTTTATTAAAGCTAACTTTACTTAGTAAGTCCAGTGCTTTTTCAGATAAGTCTCTATTTATGTAAGAAGCATTGTATAAAATTCTGAAGAAAGAAGAATATTCTTTTATTGTAATAAAATCGACATTTAAATCTCTGGTTTTTAAATCAACACCGAGGTCGGTCATAACCTGTCCGAAATAATCATTGCCTACTAGTTCCAAAAGCAATTCTTTTGCGTTGTTGTCGGATTTTACAATCATATAATAACATAATTGTTCCACTGTATATGTATGCCCGGTTTTAATGAGGCTGTCGGCTACTATATTGGGGTTGAGTGTGATATCTCTTACTTTGTCGTAAAGAATTTTCTTTTTCAGGAAAAGCGGCTCTTCATCTGTTTTCTTAAAAACGGCAATAAGCATGGGGACTTTCAACAGGCTGGCTGGTGTGAAATACTGTAGTTCATTAATACCGAACCATGGACCGTTGTTAAGGTCGCGGTAATACACAGAAATATCAGACACTTTGCCTTCCGAAATAACTTTTTCAGTATAGGACGTCAGTTCTTTTTTCAGAGTGGCAATTTCTTTTGAAGTCGAGGGCGAAAATTTATCACATTCAAGCAAAGGATTAATGAATTTATACCCGCTCAGCCTTACTTCTGTGATGCCGCTTTCGGTGTTTTTTGTTACATTTTTCTTAACAGGCAAATGTACGTTATGGTATAAAAATGACAATCCTAAACCTAATATGATACCTATTGTCAAAATTAGCCAGGCAGGATATTTTTTTACTTTTTTTATGGTTTTTCCGGAGTTCATAAGTTGTTTTTTTCCGTTTAATAAACACGAGCTACAGGTGTTTTAAGTTTATGAAGTAACTCACGTACTTTATTTAGGCGTTCCTGAATGACTTCCTGAGAGATTTTAGGCTCAATGTTGTGCGATAAAATGCCCTCAGAATCGTGGTAGCCAAGAATGGTAAGTTCATCGCAGTTAAGTTTTTCAAGCATAAGAAGCGTGTCGTTAAATTCTTCTTCAGTTTCGGTTGGGAAGCCAACTATGGCATGGCTTATAAGCGTAATGAGGGGGTTCGCTTTTTTAAATTTTAGCAGCAGTTCAACAACTTCGTTGATATCATAAGCCCTATTCATCAATTTTAATATCCTGTTGTTACCACTTTGCAAAGGGCATAATATCTCAATTATTTTTTTTTGCTTTACGTATTTGTAAATATCATCTTTGTATCGGAGTAACCACTTGGGGTTAAAGTCTTCAAATATCCACCGTGTATTAAGTCCTTTATCGGCTTCTGACAATTTATGCAATAGCTCGGCAAATGAACTTTTGATATCGAGGCCATAGGCTCCTAAATCGTCGGCTATGATTCTGAAATTTCGGTAGCCTTGTGCCAAAAGGTCTTTATATTCGTTAATACAATTGTCGAGTGGTTTGCTTTTAAGAGGGCCAATGGCACTTCTTATGCCGCAGTATGCGCACCTGTTAAGGCATCCGCTGGCGATATTAATGTAGCGTATATCTGTTTTTTCACCCGGTTTTAAAACATTTATCCCTGCTTTTGTTTTTATTGTGCTTACACACTTGGCAAGAAATTTTTTTGAAAATTCAAAATCATCTTTCAGGTTTTCAACATAGTCTTTTCTTTCGCGCTCTTTAAAAACATCATATTCCACATGATTTTTATAAGGTTCGTGGGCATAGGGTACATCCTTGTATTTAACTGTAAAATGAGGGAAAAATGCATCAATATCTTCGAGGTTTTTTGTCGATAGATATTTGATATTGAATTTACTTTTGAACTCATCGGGTGCTATGGCCGGCATACATCCCAAAACTATGAGTTCACCCCTGTATTTTTTAAAACCTTCAATCAACGAAAAAGAAGATTCAACTTGTTTGCGGATAACACCGCATGTAACCAGTATATTATAGTCGGCTTCTTCGGGTTTAGCCACAATAAGCTGATGGTTGAGAATAAAGTATTTGTGCAAACGCGAAGAATCAAGCGCCCGCATTTGGCAGCCATTGTAAATAATATGAATTTTGGATGCAGTCATTACCTGTTTTTTTATAACAAAAGTATAAACAAAAATGTTTCTATGTTTTTTATTTTCCTCTTTCGATTTTTTGAATATTTAAGTTTCTGACAGGTAAATAGGATGCCAGAGCGCCAATAAACATCACCGTACAAAATACAAGACCGAAATCAAAAATTTTCATTTTTACGGGGTATGATTCCACAACAAAAGACTGTGCATTTTCAAGTGCAATTAAGCCATAGGTCTGTTGCAGCCAACAAATAAAGCCACCGGCCACTATGCCTATAATTGCTCCGGTAAAGTTTATTAACAAGCCTTCAAAAAAGAATATTTTTTTTAGTAAAGACTGTTCTGCCCCAAGTGTCCATAACACCGAGATGTCGTTTTTCTTCTCAAGAACCAGCATGGTAAGCGTGCCAATAACATTAAAAACGGCAATTATAAGTATAAATGTAAGAATGAGAAAAATGGCCCATTTTTCCGATTTCATCACCTTATACATAAGCGCCTGTTGTTCATAACGATTTTTTACATTAAAGTCTTTTCCTAATAATTTAATTATTTCGTTTTTAACATCAGAAACATTATAACGCCTGTCAATACCTATTTCCAGTGCAGAGACCTCATTGGTGTAGGAAAGGAGTGAGCGTGCAAAACCAATATCGGTAATAAAGTATTTGGAATCATATTCGGCATCTTTGGTTTCAAAAAAACCACCGGGTATAATCTGTTTATAGCTGAAGGCTTTTGCAGGGTCTGTTACCGAAGTTGTTCCCCTGCGTGGTACGTAAATGCCCAGAAGGTTGATGTAATTGTCGAGGTTGATTTCAAGTGTAACTGCCACACCGCTGCTTATGAGTGCAAAATCGACGTTGCCTTCTTTAACGGTGCATGAACCGTTGTATGTCAGATCGCATAACGACGAAGCCCTGAAAAAATCATTACTTACACCTTTTATCACAGCAATATGTTGTTTGTCGTTATATTTAAGCAGTACATTTTCTTCAATCACTTCGGTATAATAGACTATACCTTTGATTTTTTTTATTTGTTGCGATTGAATGCTGTCGAGAGTGAAAGTTTTTCCTTGGACGGCTGTTATTTGCAAATCGGGATTAACAGCATTAAACATGCTTACAATAAGAGATTCAAATCCATTAAACACAGATAATACGATGATAAGGGCCATAGTGCCGAATGTAATTCCGGCTATAGAAATGGATGAAATAATATTTATAATGTTATGCTTCTTTTTTGAGATGAGATAGCGAAAAGCAATAAATAAAGGAAGCTTCATGAAGGGGTTTATTTATAGGCTTTAACTATGATACCGGTTCCTTCGGCATTATTTGTATTGATGTCGAGGATGTTTAAAATGAAAGCAACCGGAAACAGGATAATGTAATAAAAGGGCAGGAGTATAAAAAATAACTTTGAGGCATTAAGCAGTGTAATAGGATATTTCATGGAGATTTTCCATGCTGCTTTCCCGTATTTTCCGTAAGAATAAATAACTTCCACTTTGCTGAAACCGGCTTGTTTGAGTTTTTGGGTAATATCCTCTTTGTTGTAGCCGTCTCTCACATGCTCATCAATAAAAGAGGCGTCGTGTGCGTAGTGTACGTCTGAACCACCTTTATCGGAAGGTGTCGAAATAAGCAGCAAACCACCGGGGTTAAGAATTTTTGAAAAAGTATTAAAAACAGAAATGTCGTCTTCTATATGCTCCATCACATCCACGCATAATATCAGGTCAAAGTTCTCATTTGGCTTGTAAGCAGTTAGGTCGGCATATTCAAAACGGACATTTCTGAAGCCTGCTTTGCTAAAGAAATTATTGCAATCTTCAATTTGTTCAGTTTTTACATCCACGCCGGTTATGTGCCATTTTTTGTTGAGTGTTTGCAAAAAATAGGAGTATTGTCCGAAGCCAGAACCGGCATCGAGAATTCTTGCGTTTAAAGTGTTGCCTTTTTGCCAGATGCGTACTGCGCGCCGGATATACCAGCTTCTGAGCAATAAAAGGTCGAGCAGTTTATAGAAAAGTTTACGTAAAAAAAGCGCGTTGTTAAAAACTTTACCGAGGCTCTTTTTTATAGGGTCGTATTGCATAGGTTACTTCTTTAATAGCGCTTCAATTTTTTCAATATAGTCGAGAGTATCGTCAATAAAAAACTCAAAAACGGGCATGATACGCAACTGGTTTTTGGCACGCAGGCCAAATTTTAATCGAATTTCTTTGGTCTGTTTTTTAATGTTTTCCAATATGCCGGCCTTGTTATCGGTGCCGTAGATACTCAGATTGATGCGTGCCAATCCAAGATCGGATGTGACCCTTACCTTGGTTATGGTTATCAATACAGGGCCGAAAAAGTTTTTGTATTCGGTTTGAAAGATGTCACTTACGTCTTTTTGTATGAGGCGTGCAATTTTATTTTGTCTTTTTGTATCCATCAACGGCGTATTTTAAAATAAATACCACTTTTGTAGTGTTTGCAAAGTTAATAATTCTGTTCAAATCCCGACTATATTTAATTTTCTGCTAATTTTGCAGCCTAAGCAAAGCAAAATTATGTCAACCAAGCAGAAACTTCTCGAAAAGCCCTATATACCCGAAAAATGGGAGGAGGTAAACTGCCCGGTATGCCAAAGCAACAAGAAAAAAAGCTGGGAACGTTTTGGCGATAAATTGCAATATACTTATGTGCTGTGTAAAAACTGTCATCTCGTTTATCTTAATCCACGCCCTGTTTATAATGAGTCGTTTGTTTACGATGCCTATGAATTTTATGCCGAAGATGATAAACGGTATTGTATTACAGACGATTATTATGAGACACAAACCCTTACCGAAAAAAATGAAGTGGATGAAATCTGCTTTTACGATACAGCCCGTACCAGCCTGTTGGAGGTAGGTGTGGCTACAGGAAAATTTTTATACAGGGCCAGGCCGATATATGCAAAAGTTACCGGTATCGAAGTTTCAAAACACATGGCAAAGCTTGTTGAAGAAAAAATTAATGTTAAGGTTCATGTGACCAAGTTTGAACAGTTTCAAACCAACGATAAATTCTCGTGTGTCGTCATGAGCCATGTGCTTGAGCATTACCCCTTTCCGCATCAGTGGCTGCAAAAAGCAAAGGAATTGCTGGCACCCGGAGGAATCGTTGTTATTTGTGTACCCAACATGTTTTCGCTCGACAGGCTGATTAAAAACCTCATAAAAAGGTGCGGCCTCTTTATAAATAAATGGGAAGCCTGGCGAACCCCCGACCATCTTTTTGAACCTACCCTTAAAGCGATGAAAATTCTTTTCAATGATGAGAATTTCAAAATAGTTGAGGCTTACAGTTATTCAAGAAAAAGAAATCCCTCGGCATCTCCATTTTGGTCATGGTATTACCGCAAAATGTTTCTTGGCACTAACCTGAGGTTTATTATTTCACCTGAAAACAACATAAAGCAATAGAATAAATGAGCTTCAAAGCACTTATTATTGATGATGAGCAACCTGCCAGAGATCTGGTAAAACATTACCTCCATGATTTCATTGACATTGAAATTATAGGCGAATGTGCTGATGGATTCAGTGCTGTTAAGGCGATAAACGAGCTAAAGCCGGATTTTGTGTTTCTCGATGTTCAGATGCCTAAACTCAACGGCTTTGAAGTGCTGGAGCTGCTCGAAACAAAACCGGCCATTATTTTTACAACAGCCTTCGACCATTTTGCCATCAAAGCATTTGAAGTGGCTGCCAGCGATTACCTGCTGAAACCTTTTCCGAAAGAGCGTTTTAAAATGGCGGTAAACAATCTGCTTAATAACCTGAACAAGGGGCTTGACAAAGAAAAATCCCTTCAGCATTTAAATAATGCCATTAATGAAAAACAAGAATATCTGCATCGTATTGCTGTAAGAAGTGGCCAGAAAATTTATGTGTTACCGGTTGAAAGCATAACCCATATTGAAGCAGATGGCGATTATGTAAGCATACATACCGAAAAAGAAAAGTACTTGAAAGAAAAAACAATGAAGTATTACGAAAGCCATCTTGACTCCAATACTTTTGTACGCATACACAGAGCCTAAATGGTTAACGTGAATTATATCGAACAACTCGAGTATTACGATAAGGAAAGCTATTTGGTAATTCTTAAAAATAAAACAAAACTTAAGGTAGGCACCAACGGATACCGGCTGCTTAAGGAGAAATTGAATCTTTGAAGTTTGGAGTTTGGAGTTCGGAATTTCGAAGTTTGGAGTTTGAAGTACTTAAAGTTAAATATTGGGGGAATTTGTGTTCTTTGTGATTGAGGCTGTCAAAAAAAGTCAAATATTTTTAAAAAACAATGTTTTTTGCACACGCGCACCCTTCTTTTCCCTAAAGGGAACCTCCCCTCAAATGTGCGATGGGTAGCCCCTCCAGATAACTATCGGGGAAGGGTTTGGGGGTAAAGATGGCCAAATAAAGAAATTTATAAAAAAAACAATACTTTACTGACTTTTGAGGCAACCTTTGACTTGGATTCTTAACCCGATAGCTATCGGGTTTGATATTTGCTATTTGAGTTTTTTATTTTCTAGTTGCTATTTTCTTTTTGCATTTTAACTTTTGTAATTTGAAATTTGGAATATATTTGAGATTTGTTTTTTAAATTTATAATTTGCATTTTGAGTTTTACTATTTAATTTCTTCGTGCCTTCGTGTCTTAGTGGCGAAATATTGTTTGAAGTATGATTTTGTGATTGAATAAAAAAATTACGTTCTTTGTATTCTTTTTGAAAGGTAGCTTTAAAAAAGGTCTTCAAAACCGATGAAAAATTTAAAAAAGAAAGTACTCCTTGCCGACACAACACATCCAGCGCTTGAAAAAAGACTTACAGATATAGGCTACGAATGTGTTGAATTTAAAGGCAAATCCCCTGTTGAGCTATATGGTATTATTGAACAGTTTACAGGGTTAATTATTCGCAGCAAGTTTGCTATTGATAGAGATTTTATCGACAGGGCGGTGAACCTGAAATTTATTGGACGCGTGGGTTCGGGGATGGAAAGTATTGATGTGGCCTATGCCACGCAAAAGGGCATTGCCTGCCTCAACTCACCCGAAGGCAACAGGGATGCTGTAGGAGAACACACATTAGGACTTCTGCTGTGCCTGGTTAATAAAATAGTTCAAGCTGATAGCCAGATTAGAAAAGGCATTTGGGAGCGCGAACAAAACAGGGGTTTGGAAATAAAAGGTAAAACCATAGGCATCATTGGTTACGGCAACATGGGCAGCTCATTTGCACGCTGTGTCAGCGGTCTTGGAGCTGAAGTTATTGCCTACGACAAGTACAAAAAGGGGTATTCCGATACATTTGTTAAAGAATCTTCATTGGATAACCTTTTCAATACAACTGACATTTTAAGCCTTCATGTTCCCCTCAGCGCTGAAACGCACTATATGGTTAACACGGAATTTATAAGCAAGTTTAAAAAAAACATCTTTCTGCTCAATACCTCAAGAGGCAAGGTCGTTAAAACAGATGATTTGGTTATAGCGCTTAAAACGGGGAAAATATCTGGCGCTGCTTTGGATGTGATAGAGTATGAAGACGTGTCGTTTCAGAAATTGGATATAACCTTTTTACCTGAGGCTTATAAATTTTTATGCGCTGCGCATAATGTGGTACTTACCCCTCATGTGGCAGGCTGGACACAGGAATCAAAAATAAAACTTGTAGAAGTTTTAGCTGATAAAATTAAAAAGTTGAATTTGTAGAGGGCCTTATCCCTGAATTCTTTTTTTAACTTTGCATTGTTAATTCAAATCAACAACAAAAATATTATTCATGGCACACAAACACAAGTTTTATAACGGAAAAACCTTAGGTATCCTTACCGGTGGAGGCGACACGCCTGCCCTTAATTCCAGTATCGAATTTATACGCAATCGCGCAGCGCTGCTGGGCTACAAAGTATATGGCATACGACGAGGATGGAAGGGCCTGCTCGGCAATGGTGATGTTGTGGACCTTACCAATCAGCCCTACGACGGCTATTATGGCGGTACAGCTCTCCTGTCGAGCCGTACAAATCCTTTCCCAACCAAGAAAAATCCCGAAAACAGAGTGCCTCAGATATTAAATAATATCGAACGCTATGGACTCGATGTGCTTATAAGCATAGGCGGAGACGATACCAATGGCGCAGCCAAAAGGCTTTACGAAACGGAGGGTATTAAAGTTATCGGGTTTCCCAAAACCATTGATAACGACCTGAGAACTCAAACCATTCACCATTATAATGGGAAAAAGATTGAAGCGGTGCTTTGCCCCGGATTTCCTTCGGGTGCCAAAGGATTGATGGAACTTACTGCACATCTGAGAACTACAGCCGAATCACATTCGCGAATTATTGTACTCGAGGTTATGGGAAGAGATGCCGGCTGGCTAACAGGATCTGCCATGATGGGAGGAGCGGAACTGGCTCTTGTTCCCGAGTATGAAATCAATAAAGAAAGAAAAGATTTTTTCCTCGAGACGGTTAAGGAAACCTATATGCGCTCTCGTAAAAAAAACCTCATTATTGCAGTGGCCGAAGGTGTTAAATGGTACGATGACGTGAAAGACAAAACGGATTATGTGTTTGCCAGCTCTGAGGTCGACGAATTCGGTCACCCGCGCTTTGGTGGCGTGAGTGGCGTTATCGCTTCGGATATTACCAACAAACTCGGCATTGAAGCCCGTGCCCAGATTTCGGGATATTACCCCCGTGCAGGCAAATGCCGTTCGTACGACCGCCGACTTACGGCTACCCTCGCCGATAAGGTCGTGGACCTGCTACTTAGGGAAGACTATGGCCAAATGCCTGTTATTTCAAAAATTGTGACTTTCCCCGAACTGGAAGAATTTAATACCACTTCGATTGATATGGGCAGTATAGGCAACAAACCTCTGCCCGAAGAATATTACGATATTCAGGGGTTTAAATTTACCGATGTGTATTTAAACTTTCTCGAACATATCCTCGGTAAACCCGAACGCCTTGAATTCAAATACGATTTTCCTATTGTACTTCCAAAAAAATAAAAAAACATAAAATAAATATGAAAAAGATATTAGGCATTGGCAATGCCCTTGTTGACGTTATGGTGCGTCTCGACAGCGATAATTTCCTTAAAGAAATGGGCCTTCCCAAAGGCAGTATGCAACTTATCGACACCCAGTTTGCAAAAGACTTGCAAGGCAAAATTTCAGATTTTCCCAAAAGCATATCTGCTGGTGGTTCTGCTGCCAACACTATTAACGGCCTGGCCAACCTGGGCGTGGAAACAGGTTTTATTGGCGTTGTGGGCAAAGACGCTATGGGAAAATATTTTTCTGACGACATGCTTAAAAACAAAATTACGCCCCATCTTACCCAGAGCAACTCTCCTAGTGGTGTGGCCACTGCTTTTGTAACACCCGATTCAGAACGAACTTTTGCTACGTATCTGGGCGCAGCTATGGAACTCAACGAAAACCACCTGAATGAAGAGGTGTTTAAACTATACGATATCATTCATATTGAAGGCTATCTGGTGCAAAATTACGACCTAGTAAAGGGCATAATGAAACTGGCCAAAAAATGCGGCCTTAAAATAGCACTCGACCTCGCCAGTTACAATGTGGTGGAATCCAATCTCGATTTTATTAAATCATTGGTTAATGATTATGTGGATATTGTCTTTGCCAACGAGGAAGAAGCCAAAGCATTCACAGGCCTTGAACCTCACGAAGCGCTCGACAGTATGGCCCTTTCGTGTGAATTGTGTATTGTGAAACTGGGTAGTAAGGGCTCTATTGTTAAAATGAAAGAACAAAAACACATCATTGATATTGTCCCATCTGAATGTATAGATACGACCGGCGCAGGCGATATGTATGCTGCCGGATTTTTGTATGGGTTGATAAATAATTATACTATCGACTTGTGCGGAAAAGTGGGCTCATTGCTGGCAGGGAAAGTTATTCAGGAAATGGGAAGCAAAATTCAACCTACTGTTTGGAATGAAATTAAAAAGGAAATTTAAAATTTAGACCAGTTAAAATTTACATTTTTTAACTGTGAATCATGTGGATAACTTCAAATTTTTTTTAAATTTGCATTATTGAATATATTACTAATAATTAAAAAATAAGAATCGTGAAAAAAAATTATTAATAATAAACCGCTATCAATAATATTAAAAAAATTGTATATTTGCATAAATTTAAAAGTAAAAATTATGCGAATATTAAAGTTAAACCATTCAGAAAGCCTCTCAT